>NZ_JAUBUI010000016.1:0-92358 GCF_036705385.1 Microcoleus sp. B3-A4
CGATATTAAGCCATTTTATAGAGGAAGTAGGGTGACAGTAGTTGGTGCAATAAGCAATAAGAAGGTAATCGCCATGAACACAAGGGAAAAATCTCTGAATGGAGAGGAGTTCAAGAAATTTTTGCAAGAACAACTGGTTCCCAAATTATGGAAAGGAGCGGTATTAGTCATGGATAATTTGAAGGTACATAAGGTAGAGGGGGTAGAAGAAATGATCGAAGCAGTAGGAGCAAGTGTGGTGTATTTATCACCGTACTCACCGGAATTTAACCCGCTCGAACATTTATGGTGGGAATTAAAGGCATGGCTCAGGAGATTTGTACCTCGAAGTGTACAGATTGTGGAAAAACTCTTGGAATTGGGAGTGAAATTATGTTCTAGTAAGCAAATCGAAAATTATTTGGCTCACTGCTGTTACTGTACCTCTTAGTCACGCAAAGTGCTGTAGCTAACTAAAATAGTCTTCAACGATTTTCAAAATCCGCGAGGAGGCTAAACCGTCCCCAAAGGGATTAATTGCCATTGCCATTGCGTTGTATGCTTCGGAATTGCTGAGCAATTCTGCCGCTGCTGTGAAAATTGTATCAGAATTAGTACCCACAAGTTTAGCAGTACCTGCAGAAACTGCCTCTGGTCTTTCTGTGGTTTCTCGCAATACCAAAACAGGTTTGCCTAAACTAGGCGCTTCCTCTTGCAAGCCACCGGAATCTGTGAGAATTAAATGACATCTCTGAATGGCTCCTACTAATTCTGCATAATCTAAAGGCTCAGTTAAAAATACTCGTGGGTGGTTGCCCAAAAGAGCTTGCAAAGGTTCTCTGACAGTGGGATTTCGGTGTAGAGGTAAGAGCAAGGCTGTATCGGGAAATTTATCTAAGATTTGGAGAAATGCCCGCGCAATTCCTGCTAAAGGTTCTCCCCAATTTTCGCGGCGGTGAACTGTTGCTAAGATAGTCCGATATTTGTTCCAATCTAAGTTAGGAATGTTACATTCTGGTTCGCGTTTGGCGACAGAAAGCAAAGCATCGATTACTGTGTTGCCTGTACGGTGAATTTCTCCCAAAACGCCCGATCGCCCTAAATTCTCTTGGGCCAGCGCTGTCGGGGCAAAATGCAGCCGTGTGAGCTGAGAAATCAGCCGTCGGTTAGCCTCTTCCGGGTAAGGATTGAACACGTCGTCTGTCCGCAATCCCGCTTCTACGTGACCTACGGGTATTTTCTGGTAAAATGCAGCCAAAGTAGCGGCAAACGCAGTCGTTGTATCGCCCTGAACTAAAACGATTTTGGGCTGCAATTCTTTAAACAACGCTTCCAAACCCTGCAAACTCCGGGATGTAATATCCGTCAAGGTTTGCTCGTGCTGCATAATTGCTAAATCCCGATCAGCTTTTAGATCGAACATTCGCATTACTTGCTCTACCATTTCTCGGTGCTGACCGGTTAAAATTACTTGCGTGTCAAAGGTTGGCGAACTTTTGAAAAGTTGAATTACTGGGGCTAGTTTAATCGCTTCCGGGCGAGTCCCTAAGACGATGCAAACGCGGTGAGTGGCTTCGGGCATGGTAAAATTAGGTGTAAGTTTATTCATATTGCCGTTCGGTGGGGGCGGGTTTTCGAGATGGTGGGTTTTAGGCAATTATTCGGGGTGAAACCCGACCCGACAGGATTATTGGCATTAGTGCAAGATGTTAGTTTATACCAACTTACTTAATATTAAAACCAGCCCGTACATTTTTAATTGTTAATTGTCATGCCCTATCGTTACATTCTCTTTTACAAACCCTACGACGTTTTAACTCAATTCACTGACAACTCCAGCGAAACTAAACGCAGCACTCTCAAAGACTATATTCCTATTCCTAACATTTATGCAGTAGGAAGGCTCGATCGCGATAGTGAAGGTTTGTTGCTGCTAACAGACGATGGGCCCCTTCAGCACCGACTTAGTGATCCGAAATTCGCTCATCCCCGCACTTATTGGGTGCAGGTGGAACGAATTCCTGATGCAAGTGCGATCGCAGCTTTGCAGACAGGTGTCACAATTCAAGATTATCGGACTCGATCGGCAAAAGTGCAATTATTGTCAGCAGAACCAGCTTTGCCGCCCCGGGAACCGCCGATTCGATTTCGCAAAAACGTGCCGACAGCTTGGCTAGAAATGACTCTCACAGAAGGCCGCAACCGTCAAGTGCGCCGGATGACCGCAGCAGTAGGGTTTCCGACGCTGCGGCTAGTCAGGAGTGCGATCGGGCATTTGCGTTTGGAAGGTCTAAAACCCGGTGAATGGCGCGAACTAACTCAAGCCGATTTGAAATTTTAGATTTTAGATTGGAGAATTAAACTCAACAGTCAACAGTCAACCGTCAACTACTTTCGAGGCGGCAAAATAAAACTCTCCTTTCCATCCTTATCTTTTTGCACCTGAGCTCCCAATTTGACAAGAGCTTGTTTGGCCCTTTGACGCACCACCTTATCAGTTGTTTGAGCATAAACTGTGCTCCAAGCAGTAAACCGCACCGGCACGCTATCGGGATCTCGGCGCAAATACTCTGCAGTTGCTCGAAACATCGGCGCTAATTTCCGCCATTCCGGGCTTCCTTCCACCCAATCAGCGGCCATTTCGTGAGAGCGAATTGACTCAGGAATATCCCCCAACAGCAGCAACTCATCAAGACCTTTAGTTCGCCACACTATCCATGATTGGGAATGAATTTGCGGCGAAACGGCAAGGGCCCTAGTACCACGTTCTATAAAGTTAACAGCAGTTTCAGGCTTTCCTTGATAAAAAGAAATAGCTGTGGAAAGAAACAGGTAGATGTCAACCCACCGTGGGTCGCGCTGCGTAACTACGTCAAAATAATCTTGGCTCAGATTGTAGCCCGTCACCTCTCGCGCTTCGTCGTCGCCAAAATACTGCAAAAATTTGAGAAATGTCCAATCTGCAATTAAATTGTCAAACCCAAAACTAGGGATAGTTTTGAGCATTTTTAGCCGCAGGGCTTCTTGCTGCGCTTCTTGCTGTGCGGCTTGCTTGAAACTGGCAGCAGATATTCCAGAGAGCGGCTTTTGCCCCTGAACGGCAACTGAAGACATCCCGCCCAACTGCCCGCTAGACTGCATGGCGACGACCCCCGCCAGCGCTGCTAGACCGATAACTCCATTAACGAGCAGGCTCAACCACTTACGCGAAAATTGTTCGATTTTAGCTTCCACGGCACTTTATAAATCCAAGTTTTAAATTAAGTTTATTGAAAGAGAGTAATAATTGGTTGGCGATCGACTAAAAATCTCGTTAAACTGTCCAAAGGGATGGTGGAGCCTCCACACAATAGTTTAAGTAGTAGTTTGAGATTTTTTAGCAATATAAAGTCTCAAATCAAAAATCTAAAATCGAATTGAGCCAAATTCAATGAATCAAGCCCGCAGACGCTTTTCTAAATTACAGGCAGCCCTGTTCAGTGGGGCGATGGCAACAACCGCTTCGATATCTTTGCTCGTTCCCGGGCTGAGTCAATCAGTCCGCGCTGAGCTTCAAGATAGCCCCAAAGCTGTCTTAGACGAAGCTTGGCAAATTGTGAACCGAGAGTATGTTGATGGCAGCTTTAACAAGACTGACTGGCAATTGACCCGCCAAGAACTCTTGAGCAAAAACTATACCTCTCGCGAAGCTGCCTACACCGCTCTCCGCAAAGCCCTAGAGAAATTAAACGACCAGTACACGCGCTTCATGGACCCGAAGCAGTACGAAGCCCTGACGAATCAGACCTCCGGGGAACTGACAGGGGTGGGGATGAGGCTGGAAGAAGACGAGAAAACGAAAGCGATTAGGGTAGTCGAGCCGATGGAAAATTCCCCGGCCCTCAAGGCAGGGATTCTAGCGGGCGATACGATTTTGGTGATTGACGGCAAAACTACCAAAGGCATGACTGTCTCGGATGCGGCTCAGGTAATTCGGGGCGACGAAGGTACGAAAGTCACGCTGCGGATTGCTCGTGAGGGCAAAAGCGAATTTGACATCACTCTGACTCGGGCGAGAATAGAGGTAGCCGCGGTTCGCTACAGCCTCAAGAATGAAGGCGGTAAGAATGTGGGTTACATCCGTTTACAAGAGTTTAGCTCGCACGCGGGCGAACAAATGGAGGCGGCGATTAAAAAGCTCTCGGCTCAGAAAGCTGACGCTTTTGTGTTGGATTTGCGGGGGAATCCCGGCGGTTTGCTGCGAGTGAGCATTGATATCGCTCGGATGTGGATGGATACAGGGGCGATCGTCCGCACAGTCGATCGCGCGGGCGATTCTCAGGAAATGAAGGCAAATCGCACTGCGCTCACTGACAAGCCTTTGGTGGTGCTCGTGGACGACAACTCGGCCAGCGCCAGCGAGATTTTGGCCGGTGCTCTCAAGGACAACAAGCGCGCAACTGTGATCGGTGGCCAAACTTTTGGCAAAGCTTTGGTGCAGTCGGTGCATTCTTTGGCTGATGGTTCGGGATTGGCGGTGACGATCGCTCACTACTATACTCCCAACGGTACGGATATCAGCCAGAAGGGGGTTACTCCCGATGTTAAGGTGGAAGTCACCGACGAACAAAAGTTGAAATTAGCTAACAAACCGATGTTGGTTGCGACTCAGGACGATCCTTGCTACGCGCAGGCGATCGTACTTTTGAAAACTACCGCTTCGTCTCCCCGTCCCGTGGCTGGTAATGAGGCTCTTGTTCCTAAGAAGTAGTTGAAATTAGCACTTATTAACAATTAGCTTTAAGATGAAACCCGCACTGGCGGGTTTTGTTTTTATTGATTAGTTATATCAATTCCGGTTCCACCGGAATTATTGATGACTGTTGACTGTTGACTGTTGACTGTTGACTGTTTACTGTAGAAGGAGGGGTCGAAAAACTGAATGGTTGAGTGTTAACTGTGGACTCGATTTTATTATTCCGATGCAACCGGAAACGATATTATTGGTTTTTAAGTAAATTCGCCTAATTAAACATAAGATACAGATGGCTAAAAAGCTTGCTATATGAGCATTTTTCCTTCTTCTACTTAGTTATTTGTTGATTGATATCCTGATTAAATAAAATTAGTGGAATTGGGATTTTTTAACCGCAGATATCAGCCGATGAACACAGATGCAAACTGATGGAATTTCTGAAGTGTTTATCTCTGACTTAATTAGTCATTCATGCGCCGGATAAACTCTAAGGGCAAACCGTCTGTATCGGCAATAAAAGCTACTTCGTAAACATTTTGCCCGATCGCCTGTTGAGTCGGTTCTAGTAAAACTTTCAAAGCTTGAAACTGGTTTGGTTGGTCTTTAGCAGCTTCCTCAAACCGCTCTTTCAGAGACTGCAACCAGCTAGGCAAGTCAGTTGTCGCCTCAGTTAAATCGAATGATAAATGATAATATCCAACATAATGCTCGTCTCCGAAAGCATCCGGTGCGGGTTTGGGTTCCGGGATTTGGATTAGTTCGATGCGTCCGTTGAGACCTTCCATCCAACAGGCTAGGGTGTACCCTGTGGTAAAGCGATCGCTCACAGTAAATCCCAACTGTTCGTAAAAGGCGATCGCCCGGTGAATGTTAGCAGTGCGAATCGAGGCGTGGTGCATTCAATTTTAGATTTTAGATTTTAGATTTTAGATTTTAGAAGGGAAGTAGGAATTCCGGCTTGGGATTTTAGATTTTAGAGGGTAAATTCGTAATTCGTAATTAAAAACGGTCGCATCTTTAGCGCGAAAGCAATAGAGCCTTCTTCCCTCTTCCCTCTTCCCTCTTCCTTCTTCCTTCTTCCCTCTTCCTTCTTCCTTCACTTATTCAAACAACCGAAAATAGGGATATCTAATCGGAACTCCCGGCTCTTTTTCCAAATCAAAATTAATCACTTCCCAGCAAGGGTCCTCTTGAGGCTCGGGGCTAAAATCCACAGGCAAACCGTACAACCTCGGCCGGGGCGATTCCGACTGACCGCGCCAAGGCGTGCTGCGTTCCAAATAAGCGCTGATTAAGTCGCGATAGCGTTGAGCAACGATCACGCGAGTTGCTCGGTAGCCTTGAGTATAGAGTCGATCGAGCGCTTCGTGAATTTCAAACCGAATCCCGTCCGGGTGCGTGTGCTGGCGATACCATTCATTCTCCCAGCGGCGCCAGTGCCGCCCAGACTGAAGGTGAACCAGTTCCCCCGTTTTTGGATCTGCCTCAAATGCCCCGTGACGCGGACACAAATAGGTATCCGTGAGCGTTAGAGCCGGAATTGTTTGGCGACAGTGGGGACACTGAATTTCCGGGCCAAACATCGGGTATTGCAAGGCAACTTCAATCATTTATTTGCGTCCCAGCATATTTTCTCTGCAAAAGTGCCAAATACTTTTATTATATCCCGTATCAACAACCAGCTAATCTGCTAGAAGTATAACGATCGAGCAACTAATGAGCAATCTCAACGAACCTCTGCCTGCACTTCCTTCCTATTGGCCCTTGCCCGATCTATCCCAAGCAGCTTTTGTCGCTGAAGGCGCTATTGTCATCGGCAGGGTAGAGGTGGCAGCGGGCGCTAGTATCTGGTACGGGGCGGTGGTGCGGGCGGATATAGAGCGAATTGCGATCGGCTCAAGTACCAATATCCAAGATGGAGCAATTCTGCACGGCGATCCGGGGAAACCGACTGTTTTGGAAGATTTCGTGACAGTCGGACACCGAGCCGTGATTCACTCAGCTTACATTGAACGGGGCTGCCTGATCGGGATTGGGGCGATCGTCCTCGATGGAGTGAGGGTGGGCAGAGGCTCTATCGTCGGTGCAGGGGCGGTTGTAACCAAGGACGTTCCCCCTCACACGCTAGTTGCGGGAGTGCCTGCCAAACGCCTGCGGGATGTCTCTGAGGAAGAAGCAGCCGAGTTGGTGGAACACGCTAAGCATTACGAAAAGTTGGCTCTGGTTCACGCGGGGAAAGGAACTGATTTGGGATTTGCTGAGGTGAAGGAATGAGGTTTTTTAGGCAGGATTTATGCAACAGTTAAAGCTCGTATTCAAAACTCAAAGCCACGCTGCCCTGAAAAATTGGATAAAGCGCAAGCAATTCTGATGTTATGTGAAAATAATACTTGTCTAAAGGCAAGATAATAATTCCTGCTTCTACTAAAATAGCCAAAAAATACTGTAATAAAGAGATACTTCGGGGAATTTCCTTGGGGGGAGTTGAATTAACTTTTTCTGTAATACATTTGATAACTTCTTTAACTTTGTCATCTTTCCCACTCCTGGCAAGAATACCATATAAATTTTCGCAAAAACGGGTCATATCTTTTGGCTTAAGTTCTTCGGGAATTTTGTTTCGCTCAAATAGCTCTAGAGTAGCAACAGCTATTTGACATTTTCTTTTAATTTCAGGATAGTCGCTTTCTTGTATAGCAGGAGATATTTGTTCAAATGCCAGAATCATTGTATCTAGCTGTTCAACAATCGCTTTTATTTGTGCAGCTAAACGGAGTTTCTTCCAGTCAATTCCCGAACTTTTATAAACCAAATCGTGGGTGGAAACAGCCCAGGCGTGTTCAAAAGCACTTTTTATTTGAATTTCAAAAATTACAGTATAAATACTTAATAAATTATCGATATTTGTATCCTCTACGCTTTTTAATCGAGCATAAATTCTAGTTGAATCAAATTTAAAAGTATCTGGAGATTTTTTATTCTGTCCTCTTTTTACTATTTTAACAACCTGAAAAGTATCTTTGCAAAATTTAATTACCTCTTGTTCTTGTGATAAATTTGGGATAATGACTGTACAACCAAATAAGTCATCTAGTTCCGACCATTTTTTAAATCTACCTGTCTCAATTTTTTCTGCTAAAGATTCAATAGTTTTAATCCTAGAAGTAAGCGCATATCCGTTGTTGCTGTCACAAAAATTTAGCATTGTTTCTCTGACTCGCTCCGCAACCTTATTTACCAAGGGAAGATATTGTTGATATTGACGGTCTAAAATAGAAGGATAAATCATAAATTCGATGTCTTACAGATTCATTAGGAATTAGTATTTCCTAAAATTACTGATTTTAAGATATTAATTCTTGTTTTAGTTTTTTCAATTCCTGATGAACCCAAGGAAGTTGTAATCGCATCATAATAGGCTTGAGATTCATGATTTATCGCTGATTCAGGAGATTTTACAGTTTCCATAAAATCGGAAATTCTCTGGCAGATATCGGCCGTTATATTTAATAAGTTTTCACGATTTAGTTCGGCAATTGCGCTAAAAAATGAATAAAAATCAGCTTGATTTTTGAGTCTGGTTTTAGATAAATTTATATGTTTCGGGGAACTATCTAATAACTCTTTTATTGATAAAATCACTTGTTTAAATTCCGATTCTATTTCATCTTGCTCCTCCCAAGCTAAATCTCGATCGTTAAACGCTTTATCCAAATCATCCTGACGATAAGATTTAACTCCTTCTTCTAGAAAAAGTAAAAGTAAAGCCACAAACTCTACATCTTTCATTTGGTTTCTCGCCCTAGCAGGAATCGAGGGAAAGTTGGGCGGGAGAATGGAAGCCATCCAGTCAGTTAAATCTTCTACAGTAGTGATGAATCCGCCATTAAATCTGGCGTGACGCAGTTCTTGAGGTGTTAATTTACTAACATTACGGTTAATACGGTTAAATATATCATTGATAATTCCTTCTTCGTCGGAAGGGACATATTCAACAGCAAACTGATATTTCCAAAAATTTTGCTTGACTTCAATTTCTAAGTCGTTGAAAGATTTACCTCTCAGTCTTGTCAAAGTTGCTTGTTCGCTCACCGGAAATTTATTTTCTGCAAACTCAAATAAAGTAGATAACCTTTGTTTGCCATCAACAACACTATACTTTGATATACCTGCCGAAGTAATTTCTTGATACAAAAAGATAGCAGGGGCAGGATATCCATTAAGTACAGTATCAATGAAAAAGTCTTTATATTCTTGATTCCAAACACTGCGTCTTTGATAAGGTGGCTCAAGATCAAGCAGATGTCTTGTGTAGAGATCCCAAAACCAAGAAACAGTTTGAAAATTAATGGCTCGACTCATCTGATTTGTTCCGCAGTAGGGTAAACTGTTAATTTCAATTATATACTATTAAGGCTCTGCCACACTTGCGCCGATCGCCTTTGCTTATAAAAATAAATCATGAACGATCGCACATCTACTGCAAACATCCCCCCGTACACCTGGAAACGTCCCATCGGCCTCGGTTGGGAGAATCCCTATACAGTCCGCTACGCAAGCAATCTAGACGACGGGCCCTGGCACGGAATGCCTCTGGGCGGGTTCGGTGCCGGCTGCATCGGGCGATCGTCCCGCGGCGACTTCAACCTCTGGCACATTGACGGCGGCGAGCACATTTTTCGCAGTTTGCCCGCTTGTCAGTTCAGCATTTTTGAAGAAACTCAAGGCAAGAAACAAGCTTTCGCACTGTCCACTGAACCGCCTACCGATGGCAGTTTATCGAGTTGGAAATGGTATCCAAAAAAAGGAAGAAGAGAAGAGTCTAACTCTGGGAATTATCATGCTTTGTATCCGCGCAGTTGGTTTGTTTACGAAAATGTGTTTCATGCTCAATTAAGCTGCGAGCAATTTTCGCCAATTTTGCCTAACAATTATCAGGAAAGCAGTTACCCAGTTGCCATGTTTGAATGGGTAGCCCACAATCCTACAGATGCGCCGATTACTCTCAGCATTATGCTGACTTGGGAGAATATTGTTGGTTGGTTTACTAATGCCAACAAGTTGCCGAAAGTGATGGTTCGAGATGATGGCAGTCCATTTTATGACTATCAACCCCGGTGGGGAGAAAGTGCCGGAAATTTGAATTTGTTGGTGGAAGATTTTCACCGCATCGGTTGCGTGATGACGCGGTTGACTGCTGAGGACGAACCGCAAGAGGGGGATGGACAATGGGCGATCGCAACTATTACTAATCCAGCGGTAGAAGTATTCTATCAAACTCGCTGGAACCCGGCGGGGAATGGCGACGATATTTGGCGCAACTTCTCTGCTGAAGGTTTCTTGTTGGATGACAGAGACGAGACAGCCGCTGCAGCAGGAGAACAGTTGGCTTGTGCGATCGCAGTTCGCTTTACTCTTCGACCGGGAAAAACTCGCAAAATCCCCTTTATTATAGCTTGGGATTTGCCCGTTACTGAGTTTGCATCGGGAGTTTGGTACTACCGCCGCTATACGGATTTCTTCGGCCGCAACGGCAAAAATGCTTGGCCGATTATTCGCACTGCAATGAAGCATTCGGATACTTGGCGCGAAAATATTGAAGCTTGGCAAAAACCGATTTTAGAACGGAAAGATTTGTCAGATAGTTTTAAAATGGCGCTGTTTAACGAGTTATACGCCCTGACAGACGGTGGTACTCTTTGGAGTGCGGCTGACGAACGCGATCCAAAGGGTCAATTTGCTGTTTTGGAGTGCATTGATTACCGCTGGTACGAAAGTTTGGACGTGCGGCTTTACGGTTCTTTTGCTTTGTTGATGCTGTGGCCGGATTTGGAAAAGTCGGTGGTTTTAGCCTTCGCTAGGGCAATTTCTGCAGGAGACGATACGCCGAGAATTATTGGCTGGAATCAAGCTTCGGCTATTAGAAAAGCTGTCGGTGCGACGCCACACGATTTGGGTGCTCCTAACGAACATCCTTGGGAGAAAACGAATTATACTAGCTATCAAGATTGCAATTTGTGGAAGGATTTGCCTTGCGATTTTGTGTTGCAGGTTTATCGGGATTTCCTGTTGACTGGCGGCACAGATTGTGAGTTTTTGCAAGAGTGTTGGCCGGCAATTGTTGAGGCTTTGGCTTATCTGAAAACTTTTGATGAGGATGGGGACGGAATTCCTGAGAATTCGGGAGCACCGGATCAGACTTTTGATGATTGGCAAATGCGGGGGATAAGTGCGTATTGCGGGGGTTTGTGGTTGGCTGCGCTGGAGGCTGCGATCGCGATCGGCGAAATCTTAGAAGATGGAGCACCGGAGATAATTCCTAACCCTCAAGCAAAGATAGCATTATATCATAGTTGGCTGCTCCAAGCAAGACCGAGCTATCAAGAAAAACTGTGGAACGGTCAATATTACCGTTTGGACAGCGAGAGTAATTCCGAAGTGGTGATGGCCGACCAACTGTGCGGTCAATTTTACGCGAAACTATTAAGATTGCCGGATATTGTGCCGCCAGAATGTGCAGTCAGTGCTTTAGAAACTGTGTATGAATCTTGCTTTTTGAAGTTCAATGAGGGGGAGTTCGGTGCAGCGAATGGGGTGATGCTGAACGGTTCGCCGGAAAATCCCAATGCGACTCATCCTTTGGAAGTTTGGACGGGGATTAATTTTGGGTTAGCCGCTTTTTTGGTACAGATGGGAATGGAGGAGAAAGCGTTTAAATTGACGGATGCGGTGGTGAAGCAGATTTATGAAAATGGGCTGCAGTTTCGCACGCCGGAAGCGATTACGGCGGGGGGGACTTTTCGGGCCAGTCACTATTTGCGGGCGATGGCGATTTGGGCGATTTACGGGGTATTGACCAATTTTAAATAGGGAAAAAGGTATATTAGCTGGTGCATTCCACTAAACTTTAAAAAGTTTAATCCTTCAACCCAATTTTTAGCAAGGAAAACGGTTAATTCCCCTATCAAGAAAATTGAGCGTAAAAATTTTTCGCGTTCGAGGAAGACATTAATGTTTCATGCTCAAACTTTAGCTATGCTAACATTTGAGCATGAAACAGCCCTGGGATGCGAGGGGGATCGAACTCGGCTATAAACGAGAAATACAAAGGGTTTGAGGCGATTGTTGACACCAATGCAGCGCGCACATTACCCGTATATAATTTGGAGTGATAGCCAATTTCAAGATAAAATAGAAAAATGTCAAATCCCTTACTTTCCCTCAACTACGAACCCGCCCTCGAATCCCTCGGCGGCGACTATTTTGATGAAGTCCCTGCGGCCGATTTTCCGCAGCATATTCTCCGCTTCCGCAACGACAAATTATTGCCGATATTGGGTTTAGACCCCGCACAAGTAACCGACCAACATTTTATTGAAGCGTTCGGCGAATTTCACTGCGTCCGTCCTTTTCTCGCACTTCGCTATCACGGCTATCAATTCAACCAATATAACCCGAATTTAGGCGACGGTAGAGGCTTCTTATACGGCCAAGTTCGCGGGACTGACGGCAGACTTTACGACTTCGGCACGAAAGGTTCCGGCCGCACTCCCTACTCGCGGGGCGGTGACGGTAGACTCACTCTCAAAGGGGGAATTCGCGAAGTTTTAGCCGCCGAAGCTTTGCACCGGTTGGGAGTTCGGACATCTCGCTGTTTTAGTTTAGTTGAAACGGGGGAGGGTTTGTGGCGGGGCGACGAACCATCTCCAACGCGATCGTCCGTAATGGTGCGTTTCAGTCATTCTCACATCCGGTTTGGAACTTTTGAAAGATTGCACTATATCCGCAGGCCGGATTTAACTAAAAAACTTTTAGATTTTGTTATTCAATATTACTATCCAGAACTGCATTTAGAAGCAAGTAATGCGGGTGTTTCGCCTGCCGAAAAATATGCGCTATTTTATGCAGATTTAGTCAAGCGAGTAGCTGAATTAGTCGCTCAGTGGATGGCAGCAGGATTTTGCCAGGCCGTGTTGAATACTGATAATATGTCAATTACTGGAGAAAGTTTCGATTACGGGCCTTTCGCTTTTATCCCAACTTACAAGCCGGAATTTACAGCAGCTTATTTTGACTATTCTGGTCTTTATTGTTACGGCAATCAACCGTTGATTTGTAGGGACAATTTAGAGAAGCTCCAGGAACCGCTAGCAGCGGCGATTCCTCAAGCTGATATGGATGCGGCTTTGGCAAAGTTTGGCGATTATTATAATGCAGCTTATCGGCAGTTGATGCTCAAGAGATTGGGATTTGAGGATTTGCCAGAAGCTGATGCTGATGAGTTGTTAAAGGTAACAATTAAAATGCTGGCGGAGTCTCAAGTTGAGTATCACGATTTCTTTTTTGAACTGCGAAGACAGTTCGATCGCACTTGGCGAGATGATGCTAGTCTAATTTTTAACGAGGCGGAACCGGCGGACTTGATAGCACCTTGGCGACAGTTTTATTATCACGTTTTGCAAAGTTTGTCCCCGGATGATATGGACAAAATGGCCGACTGTTTGCGGAGGCACAATCCCGAACAATCGCTGTTGAGACCGACGATTGAGGCTGTGTGGGAGGCCATTGCTATTGAGGATAATTGGGAACCATTTTATGAGTTGGTGAAGAGACTTCAAAACTCTTAAAAGGAAGTGGGCATGGGGCATGGGGCATTGTTGACTGTTGACTGTTGACTGTTGACTAACAACTAGCAACTAACAACTGACAACTGACTAATGACTACTTGAGCTTTTCAATCTCAAATTGTGCATCTTTGTAACCGCCAGTAAGTCCTTGATCGAGAAACATTTTGCCGGCTTTTTCTAAATCGCTAATGGCTCCTGCTTTGTCTCCCAAGGAGCGGCGAACCATGCCTCTACCGTAGTAAGCAGCAGCATAATTAGGGCTGATACGAATAGCTTGGACGTAATCGGCGATCGCACTGTTGTAATTATTTAACTGCTGGTAAATCTTAGCCCGATTGGCGTAAGCTTCAGCATTGTTGGGATTGAAACCGATTGCTGCTGTAAAATCGGCGATCGCCCCCTGCGCGTCACCCCCAGCGCTGCGAGCTAAAGCACGATTGTTAAAAGCATTATGATCATTCGGATTCACTTTCAGCGCTTGAGTGCAATCGGCAATTGCTTTCGGATAATCCTTCAAATTTAAATAAGCAATGCAGCGATTGTTGTAAGGAACCCCATCCTCATCGCTCAGCGAAATTGCCTGAGTGCAATCGTCAATGGCCGCTTGATGCGCTCCCAAATTCAACTGCGTGCTGCAACGATTAGCGTAAGCATCTCCACTCTTGGGATCGATCGCAATTACCTGAGAATAATCCGCCAAAGCTCCCTGATAATCTCCTAAGTGAAAGCGAGCTCTCCCCCGACTGTAGAAAGCATCAACATTCTGAGCATCGAGTTTAATTGCTTCAGTATAATCTCCAATCGCTCCTTGCAAATCTGCGCTCCCAGCACGAGCCAACCCCCGCGAATGATAACCTTTAGCAAGGTTCGGCTGCAACCGAATTACTTCTGTAAAATCCTGAATAGCGACCTTGTAATCTTGCAGTTCTAAATAAGCAACTCCTCTTTCATAATATGTATCAACATCGTTGGGCTGGAGATTCAAAGCTTGAGTGTAATCCTCAATCGCTCCGCGCTTGTCGTTAAAATCGTGACGGGCTAAGCCGCGGTTAAAATAAGCCTGAACATATTTAGGATTGAGTGCGATCGCCTGAGAATAATCGGCAATTGCTTCTTGATACTTTTTTAAATCATAATTAGCATTACCGCGCTGGTAAAAACTCTCAGCATTTTTAGGATTCAATTGAATTGACTTATTAAAAGCCTGCAAAGCTGCATCCGCATCTTGATTGCGAGACTTTTCTACTCCCAGTTCGTAATATTCCTTAGCTTTAGTCGGATTCGGCCGACTCGCATAACTAAACAGAAATATCATAACTATCACCGCCCCGAATCCCCCCAAAATCAGCCACCAAAACCGACTTCCCCGTGACGAAAAACTATTAGAAGACATTAACAGGGGAGAAATACTTTTCTTTTGAGCCATATTTCCCTGCTCTGGGCGGTGTCTCAACTTCCTGAGAGCTGCCAACACTTCGTCCGCAGATTGATAGCGTTTGCCAAATTGGTGGCAGACCATTTTGTCAATTATATTTGCTAGTCCAACAGAACATTGAGTTCGGTTTCGCCAAACAATTTCCCCCGTGTGAGAAGGACTCGGATTTTGCAATTTTGGCAAATCCGTACCGGGCAAACCCGTGATAGCTTGCACTGCCATCATGCCGACTGCATAGAGGTCGCTGCTAAATTGGGGGTTGCCTTGAAATTGTTCGATCGGCATATAAGCCGGAGTTCCGGTAGCAATGGTGCGCGGAAATTCTGTATCGTACTCGCTGACGTGATTGGCAACTTCTTTAACCGAACCGAAGTCAATTAAAACTAATTTGCCGTCTGGTTTGCGGCGAATTAAGTTGGAGGGATTAACATCGCGGTGAATCACTCCCTGAGAGTGTACGAAGGCGAGAAGTTGTAAAACTTCTTCCAAAAGATCTAGAACTCGTTCTTCCCGCCAAGGTTGACCGGCCACAATTTCCCTATTTAGCGCGTGTCCGGGCACAAACTCTTCGACGAGGTAGAATTGATTTGCTTCTTCAAAATAAGCGAGTAAAAATGGAATTTGATCGTGTTTTCCCAGCTTTTCTAATATTTCTGCTTCTTGTTTAAATAAGCGGTAAGCTGTTTTAAGAACTGTGGAAGTATTGCTGGGAGGGCGCAGTTGTTTGACTACACATTGAGGGTGGCCAGGACGGCGAGTATCGACAGCTAAATAAGTTTGTCCGAAAGCACCCGAGCTGAGAATTTGCACTACGCGATAACGCCTGTCTAAAAGTTGACCAACCATGTTCATATCGGAAATTGGGAATTGGTAACGGGGAGGTGGTAGTTGGGAGTTGGTAGCGGGGAGTTGGTAGCGGGGAGTTGGTAACGGGGAGTTGGTAATCTGGCCTTCTTCCTTCTTCCTTCTTCCTTCTTCCTTCTTCCTTTGTTCTTCTTTTTTTAACATCTGACTAACGACTAATAGCTTATTTAGGAGCGTTGATTTGTGCTTGTGCATTTTGGAAACCATCGGCTCTTCCTTGTTCTAGAAAGAGGGTTGCAGCTTTCTGAAAATCCTCGATCGCCCCAGCACGGTCTTTGAGTTGGCGGCGGACGAGGCCTCGGCTGTAAAAAGCGCTAGCATTATTGGGGTTGAGCCGCAGCGAGTGAGCGAAATCCTCAACCGCTAAAGGGTAATTTTTTAGTTCTGAGTAAATAGTACCGCGATTGCTGTAAGCTACTGCATCGCTGGGATTGAGTCGAATTGCTTGAGTAAAATCTTCCACAGCGCCCTGCTTGTCTCCCGAAGCCGATCGAGCTAATCCTCGATTGCTGTATGGTTTGGGATTGTTGGCGTTGAGTCCGATGGTCAAACTGCAATCTTCGCTCGCCTTTTGAAATTGTTTTAAATTCAGATAAGCAATGCAGCGGTTGTTGTAAGCTGCTTCATCTTTTGGATCGAGGCGAATGCCTTCGGTGCAATCTGCAATCGCTTTGTCGTAAGTGGCCAAATTCAAGTAAGCGCTGCACCGATTGGTATAAGCATCAGCGAGATCGGGTTGCAATTCGATCGCCTTAGTATAATCTTCCATCGCTCCTTGATAATCTGCCAGATTAAACCTCGCTCGACCGCGACTGTAGTATACGCCAGCTTGTTTGGGGCTAATTTGAAGGGCTTGAGTAAAATCTGCCATTGCTCCCGTTTTGTCGCCTGCGGCCGATCGAGCTAAACCCCGATTGCTGTAAGCTGTAGCATCGTTGGGACTGAGCCGAATTGCTTGAGTGTAGTCTTCAATTGCCGTGCGGTAGTCGCCCAAATCGTAGTAGGCTAAACCCCGCTTAGAGTATGCCTCACCGTCGCTGGGATTGAGTCGCACTACTTGGGTGAAATCTTCCACCGCCCCCCGCTTGTCTCCGGTGTCGAGGCGGGCCATACCTCGATTGTACAGAGCTTTGGTGTGGCTGGGATTGACTTTAATTGCTTGCGTGTAATCCTGTATTGCTTGCTCGGTTGCGCCCATGTCGTAGCGAGCGTTTGCCAGCTTGTAGTAAGTTTCCGCATCGCCGGCATTCAGGGCGATGGCTTGAGTATAATCGGCGATCGCGCCTGTTGTGTCACCTTGCTGCGCCTTGGTAACGCCGCGGGCTAACAATTCTTTTGCCCTCGCCGGACTTTGACTCTGCCACAAATAAATTATCAGTGCCGTCAAGATTAAAGCTGCCGCTGTTGCAGCCAACAGCAGCAGTTTGGTTTGGCTTTGTCTTCGCGGTTGACTCATAGCGTCCGTGATGATTGTGGCTGGCGGCGGCTCAACCTCCAATTTTACGGCGATTTGTTGTTGGAGGTCTGCTAAAACTTCGGCGGCCTCCTGATAGCGTTCCTCGCTGTCAGGCCGCACCATTCGATCGATAATATCTGCTAGGGCAGGCGAACAAGTTGCCCGGTTTCGCCAGGAAATTTGGCTTTTGTTGTTTTTTAAGGCACTCAGTTCGTTGGGTGAGAGTCCCGTCACGGCAAGCTGGGCGATCGTACCTAGAGCGTAAATGTCGCTATTGTAACGGGGGTTGCCGCTCAATTGCTCGATCGGCACGTATAAGTCCTGGGCCGCCAAATCCTGTTTTTTTGCCTCATGCCGTTTAACAGAGTTCGGGGAAGTTTGCGCCAACAAATGACAGTTAGCAAGTTCCGGGTTAATTTCTTTGTCTAAGCTAAAGTCTACCAATACAAATTTGCCGTCTGACTCGCGCCGGATCGCTCGGTCTGGTTGAATTCTGCGGTGAATGAAACCTTTCTCGTGTATGAACACCAAAATTTCTAATATTTCTGATAGCAGACCAATTACTTGGTCTTCATCCCACGGTTGACCGGGTATTAGTTCTTGACTTAAAGGTGATCCGGCAATAAATTCTTCAATTAAGTATAAACTTTGATTTTCCTCAAAATACGCCAATAATTCGGGAATTTTGTCGTGTTTTCCCAATTTTTCAATTATTTCTGCGTTTCTTTGAAATATAACTTTGACTAATTCTGGAGTTTGCGAACTTGTGCCGGGTAGCCGCATTTCTCTAACCGTGCATTGCGGATACCCGGGACGGTGAGTATCTGCTGCTAGATAAGTTTTTCCCACCTCACTTGAGTCTGTGACTTTAATGATGCGGTAACGTCTGTCTAGAAGTTGACCAATCATGCTTTGCCCTCTACCCTATCAATTTTCCATTATCGCATGAAATCAGAATAGCCAAAATATTTGGCTGAGTAATTTAACTTCGAGCGAGCCGTGACTCCCACCCAAAAACGGATAGTTGCTTTCCGACAGGAGTCGTTAGCCTCCAAAAATTTTAGACCAGAGTTGAACCTCCCCGATTCATCTGTGGAGTTAATCTAAAATCTAAAATCTAAAATCTAAAATCGACTGACTGAGCAAACGGGCGATGGAATTGGCTACCTAAGTCAAGCTTGGCGGCGACGCTCTTCTAAGATCTTACAAAAAAATTGCTGAAATTGTTTATTCTGTCAATGAGATATGTATAATTTAACAATTAATCAGGAGGTCAGTCAAATGAAGGTACAACTGGTTGAATCCATAATTCAAGTTATCTTACCTCTGGCAGCCGACGAGCAATTACGGAGCTTAGGAAAAATATTACCAAATATCCCCTACCCTTCGACCCGGAAACTCGGGCAGCTTGCCCTTTCCTGGCGGCTATTTTAATTTTTTGACTGAGGAACCCGAGATTTCTCCTATCGAAGACATAGAAGCAATTGCCTGATACTCAAAAACAGGAGATTGAGAAAAGTTTTGAATGTGTGAATAATAAAAATGTCTGAATCACTAACAAAAGGAGGAACGATCGCAGCGATCGCCACTGCCATAGTTCCCCAACAAGGCAGCGTAGGCATTGTGCGAGTTTCCGGTTCCGCAGCCTTAAAAATTGCCGAAACTCTGTTTCGCGCCCCAGGACGGCAAATCTGGGAGTCTCACCGCATTCTTTACGGCCACATCCGCCGCCCCAAAACTCAAGAATTAGTCGATGAAGCTTTGCTGCTAATCATGAAAGCACCGCGTTCTTTTACTCGCGAAGATGTGGTGGAATTTCACTGTCACGGCGGCATTATGGCGGTGCAGCAAGTCTTGCAGTTGTGTTTGGAAAATGGGGCGAGATTGGCGCAGCCGGGAGAGTTTTCGCTGCGGGCTTTTTTGAACGGGAGGCTCGATTTAACTCAAGCTGAAAGTATTGCAGATTTGGTGGGAGCAAAATCGCCTGCTGCTGCACAAAATGCTTTGGCTGGTTTGCAGGGCAAATTAGCGCAGCCAATTCGCCAACTGAGAACAACTTGTTTGGACGTGTTGGCAGAAATTGAGGCGAGAATTGATTTTGAGGAAGATTTGCCGCCTTTAGATGAAGCTAAAACTTGTTTGGAAATCAATCATGTTTTGGAGGAATTGTCAACAATTTTGGCAACCGCCGATCGCGGAGAATTGTTGAGAAGTGGTTTAAAAGTAGCGATTGTTGGGCGACCGAATGTGGGAAAATCGAGTTTGTTGAATGCGTGGAGTAAGAGCGATCGCGCGATCGTCACGGATTTGCCCGGTACGACGCGGGATGTGGTAGAGTCGCAGCTAGTTGTGGGCGGCATTCCGGTGCAGGTGCTCGATACTGCGGGAATTCGAGAAACCGAAGACAAGGTAGAAAAAATTGGCGTTGAGCGATCGCGCGCAGCCGCAAAACAAGCCGATTTAGTGTTGTTGACAATTGACGCGGAATCTGGCTGGACAGAGGAAGATTTGGAAATTTATGAACAAGTAAAGCACCGCCAGCTAATTATAATAATCAACAAAATCGACCTAGTAAACACCATCCCTGAACTACCTTTTTCCTCTGAAACTCACCGTATAGTTACCGCAGCCGCAGCCCTCGATCGAGGCATAGAAGACTTAGAAACAGCAATTTTAGATGCTGTCAGCGGGGGAAATTTGCAAGCAGCAAACTCAGATTTAGCAATCAACCAGCGGCAAGCAGCAGCCTTAACCAAAGCTAAAATTTCTCTGGAACAATGTACGGATACTATTAGCAACAAATTGCCTTTAGATTTCTGGACAATAGATTTGCGCGGTGCAATTCAAGCATTGGGGGAAGTTACGGGCGAAGAAGTGACAGAATCAGTGCTCGACAGAATATTTAGCAGGTTTTGCATTGGCAAATAGTCATAGGAAAAGAGTAAATTAAATAGGTAAGCTGTCTCGAATTTAAGTTGTATTTTTAGGGCGGGCGGGACGCCCACCCCACAATAATTTCACTCTTTATGGAACAGGCATCTTGCCTGTTCTTGAGAATGGTGTAAGATGTTAATTTCATCAAACTTGACTGTAAAATTTAGATGCGCCTGGGTTGAGTGAAGCAATACTACTGACAAATAACAACTAAGTCATTCTTACGATCGAGGTCTTCCCAGACTTGTAATATAAAGCACAGCTTCACCCCCAGGAATACCGAGAACGTCATTGACGCGATCGTCAAAAAAGCCCCCGATACCGCTGACACCCAAACGCAGTTGCATAGCTGCTAAATTCAACCGCTGACCCAAATGACCCGCGTCCATGTGCAAATAGCGATAAACTCGATCGCCATATTTTGCTACAGCCCTGTTCAAATCCGCCGTGTGAAATAACAGCGCCCCCGCATCTCTGCCCAAGTCTTGCCCCAAGCACAAAAAATGCAACTCCCTGCGGAAATTTTTAAACCGAATTTGCCGCAATTCTTGAGCTTTCGGAGCGTAATAGTAACAGCCTTCTTCTAACCCATTTACTCCCGAAACAGCAATAAAAGTCTCGATCAAACTTAGATCGAAATAGTCTGGAGAACCGTCTAATCCTTGGTCGATATAGTGCTGGGGCTGGTAAGTAAAATCGAGCATAGCTAGCAGTTCGCCCAAGCTCAAAGAAGCACCTGTATAAGCACGGGTAGAACGCCTTTTGAGCATAGTGTTTTCTAAAGTTTCCAGGTTCACTCCCCAAGGAATCGAAGGAGTGACCGTCGAAACTTTAGTACAAAAGGGAAAGTTGTATTTATCCTCTAGTACCCCTTCACTTTCATCAAGTTTCCAGCCGTCTGCTCCGGTAGGGTCTGAGTCTAAATGGGTGGCTTTGTGGAGGTATTTTAACAGTTGACCTTCGGAAATTTTCGGGTAATCTGTGGTGGTGTTTCCGGGCAAAGCGGTTTTAAATTTAGGCAAGTTTTGGTCAATATCTAGCAAGTCGGCTAAAGCAACTACACAAATCGCTCCTTCTTGCTCCGAGTCGATGTACAGTAATTCATTGACAGCTTCGTCGGCGAATCCTCCAATCAGGTGAGGTCGGTAATCGTTGACGGCGCAAGCTAACTCGATATTGCTCAATAAATGGCCGGTGTCTAGAAAAATTCGCCGATAAGCTCGGTCTTCGTAACGCCAAGAAGATCGGAAAAAAACAGTGGTAATGGCGATCGCCAATTGGGTATTTTCTAGCGCTGGCGACTGGAAACAAGCGGCTTGCAATGATGGCCAAACTTGACTGTCCCAAAAATGAACAAGTGAATGAGTTCTGCACTGATAGTTGTAGAGTCCGGCCGGCAACTGGGCAGTGCCGCGGGAGATTAAATAAACCTCTGCTGGGTAGAGTCCACCCGCCGACGGTGCAGATCGCAAATACAAATAGCTGTCGTCTACCGTCTGCACTTTCGCCGTCAACCCGTAGCTGCACAGCAACAAGCTAGATAACCGATGCCACCAAGCGGCATCGGGATCGGCACCGGCATCCTCCGAGGGGTCTTTTAGATAAGGCTTGAGGTCAAAATACGCTCCAATTTTATATTCTTTGAAAGGCACAGGTTGCTCTGTCCAATCGAGCTGTTTGCTTTTGGCGGCAATGGTTTCAGGGTCGTATTTTGTCCGTTCGTGGTAGTGCTGAGCAATGGAGAGAGGAAGTTCTGGCATATTTCAGTAGAGGATTCGCTTTGGTTTCTCGATCGATCTTGACATTACTAACCGCTTACTGGTCGAGCAAGGCAGAAATTTACAAATATAAAAAAAATCTTAGAAAAAATGAGATCGTTGTTACACAAGCTTAACATAAAACAATGCCTAAGTATAAATACACAAATTAATACCCATTAATTACTGTTATGGATTGGCTGCAATAGCTGTCCTCATAAAGGGATGAAAATGCAAAAGCTAAGCGCTGAGGAATTGCTCGCTCAGTATGCTGAGGGCAAGCGAAACTTTAACGCCGTTGACTTAAGTGAAGATAACTTGTTTCAAGCCGATTTGGCAGAAATAAATCTTTCTGGTAGCGTTCTGAGGGGAGCTTATTTGCCCTACGGAAATTTGACTGAAGCCAATCTTTATAAAACTGATTTGCAAGATGCTGAGTTGGGCGACATTCAACTTTATCAGGCTAACTTGTCGGAAGCAAATTTATCCAGAGCAAATTTATCCAGAGCAAATTTGCGCCACGCCAATTTACAAGGTGCCAATTTGCAGAAAGCGAATTTGCAAGGTGCGGATTTGTACAATGCAGATTTGAGGAATGCGGATTTGAGATATGCCGATTTAAGCCGAGCTAATTTGGAGAAAGCAAAGTTAACCAAAGCTCAATTAGCGGGCTGCAACTTATTTCGATCGCGCTTGGTTGATTTGTCGGAAGCTGAGTGCGATCGCACTACTATCGGGCCCGAAGGATATTGAGGATTTGCAGCGCTGCGGGCGATCGGTTTTTTAAGCCGATCGCTCTTTTTTACATTTCTTAACATCTATCGACACACCGGAAAAGGTGAGTTACAGTTGTAAAAAACTTATCGTTCCGCAACATTGACAAAAAATAACACACTTTGCAACGGGCAAACCAGGTAAAATTTATGGATTCTCCCGACAAAAAAGCCAGAGAACTCCGGCACAGAGAACAAGAACTACGGAAGCGGGAACAAGAAATTCGGCTTCGCGAACTAGAATCAGAAATCGACCGCTCAGTGCCAGAACATCTAACGAGCAAGTACGAAGAACCAGACAGCAAAGTTAACGGCAAACTCAAACAGTGGCGCCGAAAAATTATAGCAGCGGCTCAATTTACAGGCATTGTCATTGCTGTTGTCGTTGCAGTTCGCATAGCATCTTGGCTGGCAACGGCGCTGATAGTTGGAGGAATTGCTTTGATTGCTTACAAAATGTTTATTGAAGAAGACAGAAGTTAAAAAGCCCAAGCAAGAAACTCTCAGGAAACAGCCATGAACCTTAAAGTAGAAACTAGCAACTTTCTCAACGATTTAGAGCGAGTAGCCGCCGTCCGCCGAGAAATTGCCGATCGCCTCAGCAACATCGCCACCGCCATCCACCAATCAGAATTAGCAGGAGGAGAAGCATCGGGAAAACTAGGTTTAGAAACAGACAACGCTGACATTGATGTCGCCAGTAAAAACTTGCGCCAAGGAGTCTTTCGCCTGCTAGTGCTAGGCGACATGAAACGCGGAAAAAGCACTTTTCTCAATGCCTTAATCGGCGAAAACTTACTGCCCAGCGATGTAAATCCCTGTACAGCTTTGCTGACGATTTTGCGCTACGGTTCCGAAAAAAAAGTCACCGTTTATTTCAATGACGGTAAAAGCCCCAAACAGCTCGATTTTAAAAGTTTCAAACAGAACTACACAATTGACCCCGCTGAGGCCAAACGTTTAGAAGAAGAAAAGAAACCAGCATTTCCAGATATCGACTGCGCCGTAGTAGAATATCCCTTACCTTTGCTGGAAAAAGGCATAGAAATAGTAGACAGCCCCGGACTGAACGATACAGAAGCCCGCAACGAATTATCTCTCGGTTACATCAACAACTGCCACGCTATTTTGTTTGTACTCAGGGCAACTCAGCCTTGTACCATGGGTGAAAGACGCTATCTAGAAAATTACATCAAAAATCGCGGATTGAGCGTTTTCTTTCTGATCAATGCTTGGGATCAGGTGCGGGAAAGTTTGATTGACCCGGACGATCCTGAAGAGTTGGCAGAAGCAGAAGGGAAACTGCGGCGGGTTTTTCAAGCTAATTTAGCTGAATATTGTTTAACAGAAGGACACGATATTTACGACGAGCGAGTCTTTGCAATTACCTCAATTAAGGCGCTCAGGTTGCGGATCAAAAACCCGGATGCGGATTTGACAGGAACTGGTTTTCCCGAGTTTATGGCGGCACTGAATACGTTTTTGACGCAGGAAAGGGCGATTTCGGAATTGCGTCCGGCGAGGACTTTGGCGCGTCAAATTTCTGCTCGCGTCCGCGAAGCTGTTGGACGCCGATTACCATTACTCGATCGCGATGTCAATGAGTTGAAGGAAAAGATTAATTCAGTTGAGCCCGAGTTTAAAAAGCTGACTCACATTCGCGATGAATTTCAACAAGAAATTATCGGCGTTAGAGATAGTAAATCGCGGGCGATCGCAGATTCTTTCCGCGCCTACGTTCTCAACTTAGAAAACACCTTTGAAACAGATTTCTTACGGTACCAACCTGAACTGAGATTTCTGGATTTCTTCAGCCAAGGCAAGCGAGAAGCCTTTGAAGCATCGCTCAAACGAGCATTCGAGCAGTACATCAACGACAAACTGGCAGCTTGGACTCTTACGGCTGAACAAGAAATGAATTCAGCATTTTCGCACCTCTCGCAAAGTGCGGCAAATTACGGAGCATCTTACACGAAAGTGACTGAAAAAATCACCGAAAAACTGACCGGGCAAAAAATACCAGCAGCAGTCAGCAACTCAAACGAAGATAACTCGCCAGCTTGGGCAAAATGGGCGATGGGATTGTTCTCATTAACGACGGGAAATCTGGCGGGCGTAGCAATGGCAGGAGCGGGTTTTGATTGGAAAAATATTCTGCTCAACTTAATTACTGTGTTAAGCGTCAGTACGATTTTTGCTAGTTTGACGGGGGTTGTTTTGGGACCGCTGTACTTGGCTTTGTTGGGGATGGGTGTTGGCGTTTTGCAAGCAGACGGAGCTCATAAACAGTTGGTGAAAGCCGCGAAAAAAGAGCTAGTGAAATATCTGCCGCAGGTGGCTCAAGAGCAGTGGCAACCGATTCACGATGCTGTGAAAGAGTGTTTTGATGTTTACGGGCGAGAAGTGGGCGATCGCATGAATGCTGATATTAATTCTCGGAAATCAGAGTTAGATAATTTGCTGGCTCAAAAGGAATCTCGCGAGATTAATTGTCAGGCTGAATCGCAACGGTTGAAAAAATTGGAGGCTGATGTTTCTGCCGAGTCGCAGAGTATTGAATCGCTCTATCAATGTTTCCTAGCATCGGCGGGAAGCTAGGCGTGTTTTCAAACTTGAAATTAGCTTGAATTGTAGTTGGGTTTCCTTCCTAAACCCAACCTACAGAATAGTTTGAAAACACGCTCTAAGCCCCCAGTCAAATTACCGTTGTTATTCAGCCAAGATTGGGAATGATCGCAAAAAAATTGACATCGTGCGGATGGTGCTGCAGAATGGGCTTAAGGATGTGGATGAGTAGATGCAGACATTAGGGGGTAAATATGGATAATGAGAAAGTTTCACAGAAATTAGAGAGATTAGAAAGAAACTTGAAAAGTATTCAAGCCCTTGAAGACACCTCTGCCAAAATCAACCGACTTATCAACATGGCTCAACAGTTTGAACTTGTCGATCGCCCTGAGAAAGCTGAGGAAATTTATCATGAAGCCTTAGAACTTACCCAAAACTTTTCGGATAGCTATGATAAGGTTTGTTTGCTACAAAAACTTGGCTTGTTGCAAGAGGCAACCCTAATTAATCAAAAGCTGCTGAACAACAGGCTTAACCAAAATCTTCCAGATGGCCCTGAAAAGATAGATATACTTAAGCAACTAGGTCGTTTTCAAGAGGCGATCGAAATTACTCAAAGATTGACAAATGGCTATACAAAGGCAGCTACCCTAATTGAAATTGCCAATTTTATCCAAGAATCAAATCAGAAAAATCATCTCTGGCAAGAGGCACTTTTGGTTGCAGAAACAATTAAAGATCTAGAAGAAAGAGATAGAACATTAGTCCATATGGTTAATAAAAAATTAGAGATGAAGTTCGCTCGTCCCCATGAATTATTGCCTGAAGAACTGCTAGAGGATTCAATAGTTATTCAAGGCAGAGATGAAAAAAATTCAGAAGAGCAATACAAGCAAGCTGTTCAAATTGCTCTAAGAATTGAGCAGATAGAACACAGAAATACTGCATTGTACGATCTGGCGACTTCTCGATCTGATAATAGAGATTGGGGGATCGACCTCATCAATCAACACTATATTGTTACTCCCCCAGATTTTTCTGATAAACAAGTACAAGGAATGCAGTTTAGAAATAGCTGGTATTCAGATACATTAGCTGCATTTGAAGAGCCACCTTTATCAAATTGGAGCGATCGGGAGAAGATACAAACTGCCTATCGCTTTATTTATATACCTAGTTTTCATCCCAGCTTAGTCATTCGAGTTTGGGGAGATATACTGAGTCCACCTTGCTTGCAGGCTGTTACAAAAGTAGGAAGCAAGGTAGGGAGTGAAGAGCCTTGGATGCTCACAGAAGCAAAATCTTGGGAATTACTGACAGCCATCAATGAGAATAAATTTTGGCCTTCCATTACTTGGGATTTGTCTATGGGTTTTGATGGCTCGCGTTGGGTGTTTGAAGGCTGGAATCAAGGAAAATACAAGTGCTTGGATGCTTGGAGTCCTAATAATGGACCAGCATATCGCCTTGGGAAAGTTTTCTTGTCTCTCTTCCCAGAAAACTTATTAGAACTAACTAGAATTTACTGAACCTCCTACAGGTTCACGAGAATAAGTAATATCAGGCCCGATCGCTCGCTTATAATATATGTAGGTTGGGATCTTGGAACGAACCCTACGCTTCGGTTCGCCCAACAAATCTACAAAACCCAACAAATCTACAAAAAATGTTGGGTTTCACTTCGTTCAACCCAACCTACAGCTAACAAGGATACAACAATAAGCTGTTACGCATTTAAATTGGAAATTCTGGACAGGCGAGAAGCCCGTCCCACAAGAGTTTTATTGATTTTTGACACACAGTTTAAATGTAGAACAGCTTATGCAACAACCCGAAATTTATCAAAACCTGACCCACTATCTCAAATCAGCACTCGGTATTCTCGAACTTGACAAAAACTCCCAACTGTATCGAGATACCGCCTCAATCTGCGACTATCTCGCCAAACCAACTTTTCAAATTGCTGTCTTTGGCCCGTTTAATTACGGCAAGTCAACTTTGCTCAATGCTTTGCTTGGAAATCGGGCTTTGCCGATCGACCTAGTGCCCACTACAGGTGCTGCCATTTATGTCAACTACGGCGAGGAATTGCGCGCAAAAATTACCCTGAAAGACGGCACGGAAGTTAGCGAACCGGGGACTGATGTTTTGAAACGCTACGCCATCCTTGACGACGCCAGACAAATGCGGGATGATGTGGCCGCTGTTAATGTTTACTGTCCCCACCCTTTCCTGAAAACGGGTGTGGAATTGCTGGATTTGCCGGGAACCAATGACCGGGAAGAACAGGATAATTTGGTTCGGGATAAATTGCTAACGGCTGATTTAGTTGTGCAGGTTTTAGATGCTCGCAAATTGATGACTTTAGGGGAACGGGAGAATTTAAGAGATTGGTTGAGCGATCGCCACATCAACACTGTCGTTTTTGTTGCCAATTTTCTCAATCTACTCGAACCAGACGACCAAAAACAAGTTTACAATCGCTTGTTGTTTGTTGCCGAAAGTTTTCGCTCGAACTTGCCGAACAATATCAGCAATATCTACCGCGTCGATGCTTTGCCGGCTTTGAGGGCGAGGCTGAAAGGAGATGTGGCGGCCGCCCAAACTACAGGAATTGCCAGCTTTGAATCGGCTTTGCAAAGTATTGTGGCAGCTCAACAGGAAGAACTAGCAGTTAAGTTGCCTAGAATTGAAGCTATAGCTACTAAAATTTGCCAATCTCTCCGAGCCAAAGCTGAAACTGTCACGGCAGAAATAGCCGCAGCTCAAAAAAAGCACAAAGACAAAATTGAAATTAAACAAAAAGCTGAAAAACTGATATCAAAAGGGTTTTTTGCCAGCGTTTCTGACTTCGAGAGTTGGCTTTACCAGCCCACACTTTTGCAGCGGTATCAATCGGAAATGGCGCTGTCGCTTCAGGAAGGAAGTTTTGATGCGTGGAAGCTAAAATTTCAGCGAGAGGCGTTACATCAGCAGCAAACTATCGCAGAATGGGTAAATAAAGCTTGCGAATTCTTTGAGAAAGAACAGCCGATCGCACTTTTGATTTCGTTTCCTCCATCCCCGCAAGTCAGTTTACCGGAACCGCCACCACCTCCAGCTCAAAAGTCGATCGACAGCGAAGTAACTCCTGTGGCGATCGCCACAGGCTTAGGTTGGCTATTGGGCGGGCCTGTGGGAGCCGCAGTAGTCGGCGGTGCTAGCTATATTTTGAATAAAAGAACTGGGAATGAAAAGCCGGCTGAATCGTCAGAAGCTTATCTAAATCAAGTAAAGGAAATTTGCAGCGAGGCTGCTAAAAACTATCTCGCTCGCTTCAGCACCGATACTTTTTCCATGGTGCAACACTACAAGGAAATCGCCGGAAAAGTTATCTGTTTTCAAGACAGCAAAGAGCCGCTACAGACAAATATTCAGCAATACCAGATCCAGTTAATCAATAATTTGTTAGAAAATATCGAATCCTGCCTTCAAATGACTAAATCTGTAATTAACGGCAAATGATCCGAACCGACATTTCGACCAGTACGAATCTTCAAAACACCAATTTCTTTGCTGACTAGAAAGTGATCTATCGGAATATAAGCCACCGGCATAAAAGTCGGCCAAGTCGGTAAAATGCCAAAACCCGATCGCGCATTTCGCAAATTTCCGGTTTTGACCATATTTTTGTAGAACGGCGACCACATTGTGGTATTTAAATCCCCAACCACAATCAGGGGATTTTTTACTTGGGCTGCATACTCGCCGATGCCTGCTAGCTGTTTATTGCGATCGATAAAACTCTGCTGTTTGATCGGCACAGTCGGATGAGCAAGAATCAAAGAAATAGTTTTACCTTGAAATTCAACATCCGATAACAGACTCTTTCTTTTGTTAGAAAAAGCTTTAACAGAGGGATTTTTTAAAGGCAGCTTGCTGTATATTGCACTGCCAAATGCCTCAGATTCTTGCTGGTTGGAAGAGTAAGGAAAAATCTCGCTTAAAACCGATAACTGTTTTGCCCAAGTTGAGTTGACTTCTACAAAAACCGCGATATCAGGTTGTTCTGCTTTAACCAGCGAGATCACCTCAGAATATCGCCGATTACTCCTTAAAACATTTGAATGCAAAATCCGCAAGTTGTGTCCGGGAGTTGCTGCGGCAACGGCTGGCGCTGGAAAATACCAAGGCACAATTTCCGCCAAATTAATAATAATGCAAAATGCGCTCACCAACAACCATATTTTTTTTGATCGCACCAGAGCGAAAAATATAAAAGTAGAGAAACCAACCAGCAGATATTGTAGTTTAAAATGAGAACTTAATTCCAGAAAAATGTTTAATTCTCCTAAATAACCGACTATTGACAATACGGCATTTACAGTTGCTGCGATAATAAACCATTTTAAAATTATGTGCTTCAAACTAAGGTTTTGGTTGGGGATGCTGTGCATCACCGCCCATTTGAGCTTTATTTTAAGGTCGTTAGTAATCGGCAATTTATCAATTTCTCTTACCAGTTGTTCTTCCTGTTCCAACTCTCGCCGCTTTTGATAAAATCTCACCAGCAAGCTATCTACCACAAAATAACTAACAGAATTGGCAACAAATCCTACAAATACCAACACACCTAAGCCGATCAGCATACCAAAGGAACCGCCAACTTTGACCAAACCCGACCAAACGGCTGCGTCACCTGTTTTTCCTGTAGCTAATATGGCGATAAATAGCATTAAAGTCGGCAATCCGACCGTGATTGTGTTTCTGATGATAGAGTCCATTATACAAATTTAAATTTTAGATTTTAGATTGGGAATGAATGATGCAGTTTGTATAGTCAGCACTACGGACTGGTTGACTTAATCACGGCTTGACAAAATAGAGATACTCCTTAACTTTCATATATTTCTAAAGGTAAGTTGTCTGGATCTCGGAAAAATGTAAAAGGTTTTTCGGTAATTTCGTCAATGCGAATTTCTTCTACTTCTACTTGTTGGGATTTTAAGTAAGCAACTGATGCTTCTATGTCCTCAACTGCAAAAGCTAAATGTCTCAAACCGCAAGCTTCAGGATTGTTAGTTCTTTCAGGAGGATGGGGAAATGAGAAAAGCTCAATGGTGTCGCCGTTTCCGACTCGCAAATCTAGTTTGTAAGAATTCCTCTCGGTTCGGAAAGTTTCTTTGATAATTGAACATCCCAATACTTCTACATAAAATTTCTTCGATGCTTCGTAATCCGAGCAAATAATCGCCACATGATGTATTGCCTTTATTTTCATCTGAAAAAAGTTAGTTAGTTGCGTTTTTCTGAGAGGTGGCATCATTCTCAATAAGCTTTTTATGAACAGCCAAGATGCCTGTTCCACACAGAGTGAGTTTTCTTGTGGAACAGGCCCGAAAGCCTGTTCTTGAGAATGATGCAAGATGTGAGGTTTTTTCAAATGCACAGCACGCTATTAACAATTATATTTGACGATCGCAGACACGGCGAGAAACCCTGGGAAATTCACGGCGATCGCCCTGAATTTTCCCTCGCCCAAATCTTAATCGGAAAAATTTCTGCAAAAAAAGTACCCTACTTTGATAAAATGAGAGTTTTGCAGTCAATCACCCAATTTGCATCTCAGGAGACAAGGATTATGGCCCGTATGTATTACGACACCGACGCGAACCTAGACCTCTTAGCCAACAAAACGATTGCTATCATCGGCTACGGTTCCCAAGGACACGCCCACGCGCTTAACCTCAAAGACAGTGGCATGAATGTCGTTGTCGGTTTGTATCCCGGTAGCAAATCTGCAGCCAAAGCAACCGACGCGGGTTTAACAGTTCACCCGGTAGACAAAGCAGCCGCCGCTGCTGACTTCATCATGATTTTATTGCCCGATGAAGTTCAAAAAACTATTTACAAAGAACAAATCGAACCGAACCTTTCTGAAGGAAATGTTTTAGCATTTGCTCACGGTTTTAACATTCACTTCGGCCAAGTTGTTCCCCCTGCCAATGTAGACGTAGTAATGGTTGCGCCCAAAGGCCCCGGACACTTGGTACGGCGGACTTACGAACAAGGCGAAGGTGTTCCGAGTTTGTTTGCAGTATATCAAGATGCTTCCGGTCAAGCGCGCGATCGGGCAATGGCCTATGCTAAAGGTATCGGCGGCACCAGAGCCGGCATCCTGGAAACCACTTTCCGCGAAGAAACAGAAACGGATCTTTTTGGCGAACAAGTAGTTTTGTGTGGCGGTTTGAGCGCCTTAATTAAAGCTGGATTTGAAACTTTAGTTGACGCCGGATACCAACCGGAATTAGCTTATTTTGAATGTTTGCACGAAGTTAAACTTATCGTTGACTTAGTAGTAGAAGGAGGCCTCGCCAAAATGCGCGACAGCATCTCCAATACCGCAGAATACGGCGATTTAACTCGCGGCCCCCGCATCGTCACGGATCAAACCCGCGCCGAAATGCGTAAAATTCTCAGCGAAATTCAATCCGGTCAATTTGCCCGCGAATTCGTTCTGGAAAACCAAGCCGGCAAACCGGGCTTTACCTCCATGCGCCGTCAGGAAGCAGAACATCCTATTGAAGAAGTTGGTAAAGATTTGCGAGCTATGTTTAGCTGGTTGAAAAAGCAGGCTTAATCAATTTTAGATTTTAGATGGGAGTACAAATCTAAAACAGTCTGGACGCATAACCTCTATCTGTAGGGTGTGCAATGCACACCTTACCGCTAGGAGGAAAATCTAAAATCTCAAGTTTAATCGATTTGAGATTGGAGGAAAAATCTAAAATCTACAATCTCAAATCTTTATGTTTGGTTGGGCTTCGCTTAACCCAACCTACAAGAAAATGGCTAGGTATTGTTAGAGAACCAAGTTTCTAGTTAGTAAATCAAAACTAGCGACTTGGACTAGGGCTTTTTTCCAAGTTCTCAATCTCCTTATCCCTTTGCTTGTTTGAATCTTTCGGCTTCACCCATGATGGCCACAACCCCACGAAGAACTTTCGACTTGCCACGCTAGTATCTCTTACAGGTTTGGGGAGAAAAGTTAAAGTGTCACCGTAAATGGTAAACAGGGCTATAAACAGCAGCAACAGCGGGATAAGATTTTTTTTAGGCATCGCAGTTTGGGAGTAGAGTTTGTGAAAGCGCTTTGTTATATTTTGCCCTTGCACGGACAAAATATATCAGTAACAGCTTAAGAAGAAAATACAGCCCTGGGGGGTAAGGGGCGTCCCCTACAACAGGAAAGCCGGCTAGTCGCAATATGATGTCCCCTCGAACTACCACTACAAACACCTTTATTATAGGTGTTCGAGCGGACATCAGATTATTAGCTAATAACTAATAGTGGTAAGGTTCGGACTGCGAACCCTACGTAATTATGTTCTGGGTCGAGAACTCAACAAAATACTATGTTTTTTTTGCGCTTACCTACTTAACGACTAATGATTAATTACTACTTATTCCCTTGAATAAAAGTTTGCACTACTGTATGAATTTCCGGGGAAATTTCTGTTACTAACCGCACCGGGATTGCCGATGTAGAAGCAAATTGCGCGTATTCTGGTGTTAGAAAGACTGCATATTTGTCAGATTCAGCAGTCAGTTGAGCGACGGTAGCCAAACTTACAGCTTTAATATAATTGCGTATGCTAACAGCTTGGTCGCCGACAAGTTCATCCCCAGTAATTACTGTGCTCGGCCTACGAACTTGGTGTAAAGTTGTACTGGGATCTTTGACGCTTAAGTGGGTTCCTCCTACAAAACCGACTAGCCATTTAGGAGATGGAATTTTCGGAAAGCCGGCAATTTGTTCGGCTAAGGCGGGAGTTGTTTTGTCGGCAGAAGATGCTACTATTAAAGTAGGAATTTGAATTGCACTTAAACCCGTTTCTCCAAATAGTAATGATGTGATCGGATTCATGGCGATCGCCCTTTTAATCCTCGCATCCCGCAATTGATACCGCTCTTCGGGCAATCCGGCCGCCGCGCACTGAATGCCTTCGCCCAAGCTGAACCCAATCAAATCTCCCTGACACCGCTGTTTGAGTCCGCTCAATTGCACTTCGGCGCCGGCCAAGGACAAGGCTGTAGCGCCGCCGAAGGAATAGCCAATTATTACGGCTGGGTCGATCGCTATTTTCCCCTGCAAATTATCATCAGTTTGGTTCAATTTTGTCAGTTCGTCGAGTACAAAACTGATGTCTTTGGGACGGTCTAAAAACTCTTGAGGAGCTAGCAAGGGACACTTACCCGCCATCGCAGCATTGGTATTCGTCTCGTTGCTGCCCGGATGTTCTAAAGCTGCTACCACATAGCCATGAGACGCCAAATGCTCGGCTAAGTAGCGCAAATCCGTGCGGACGGAACCCAACCCGTGAGAAAAGACGATCGTCGGTTTGTCGGCTGTCGCAGCTTCCGACCAGTACACATCAACCGGAATAGGTCGATTGCGGGCGCTATCGTTCAAATCTAGCGCCCGTACCTGCACCGAATTAGGGCCGGGCTGGGTTGGATCGAAAGGAAGGTTAAACGCGGGTTTAACCGGTGCTAACTGAGGTGCGATCGCCTCCATAAAGCGCTGAGTTTGCCAAAAACTTGCGTTCATATTTCCCAAAACTGCGAAAGCTCGATCGAGATCCACCACGACCCGCGAGCTCGGATAAGATTCAATGAAACTCAATACCGATAAGCCTTCCGGCGCGTTTGCTCCCAGCAGCAGAGCCGATCGCAGCGCTTCGACACCCCCACCGTCGCGCCTGGGTATCACTGTAGTCAAATCCGTCAGGATGGCAGTGCCGATGCCCGTATTTAGCAAGTTGCTCAGGCCGACTACATTTAGGGGAATTTTCGCTTGCAGCGCCCGAAAGATTTTACTGCGCTGTTCGTCAGACAGGAGATTGGCATAAGCTTGCAGTCTGGCGGGGACTTTTCCTGTTTCTGCGAGTTCGCGCAAATCCGCAACCGATATTGACGATTCTAAAATACCTTTGCGTACAACAACCGTTTCTGCAGCTTTTACAGGAGATGTCGTGTCGCTGAAAGGATTAATCGAAATCGAACCCAAAACACTCGCCACTGAAGAAAACCATCTGAAATTTGGTCTGATGCTCATTTTTACTTTATTGAACTAGAGAGGATAGATCACCATATTCTCAAAATTCTCCCAGATACCGAGAAATTGTCCTAGATGCCGAGAAACTGCCTCCATCGGGGTGCGGTCGTCAAGGCCTCTACGCATATTTACTTGCCGATCGCACATTCCGTACCTAAGTACACTTCTTGTGCGGGTGCTAATGATGATCGGTTGAAGGATTTTTTAATCGACATCCCAAAAAATACAAACTTCGCGAGTGAAAAGAGCGATCTAGTGTATTTCCGAACCGAGCAAAGGTGCGGAAATTTTGCTAGCAATTACGTTGGATTAGGATTAAATATAAGACTTACAGAATTGTCACAAATAGGGGGGGAATTTTTAGGTATGTAGTTGCGCTTGTGCGCTCTTAGATTAGGAAAGAGCGAGTCGAGCGCAACTACATACCTTTGTTTAATTTGCCACTTGGCTTTAGTCCTAAAATCTTAACCGCAAATGAATCCAGATTCATAACATAATCTGCGGTTAAAATATTCCTCAAGATACAGGAAAATAAACAACAAGCATCGAAATATCTGGGTGAACCCGGGCGATAGCTTCCGGTTCTTTGAGAGTTCCCGATTTTTCCCACAATTTCTGTTGCTGAGAAAGTGTTGTTAAAATCAGCAAATCGTGTTCTAACAAATTCTGCGAAACTAGCTTGGTAAAATTTCCCCGCACCCGATTTACTGGTATCTCAGAAAGAATTTCCACCTCCGTCGCAGTTTTGTTGCTTTTTTCCCGTTGTGTCGCCACCAACAACACTTGCAAAGTCGCTTTGAGTTCCTCAGCCAAACTCTTAGCAATATCCACGGTTTCCTGAAACCCAAACCGAGTCAACTCGCTGTCAGTTACCGCCAAAATAACTCTGGCTGTATTCTGAAGAGGATCGGGAAATCGAGCAATCAGTACGGGTACGGGCGATCGCCTTACTACATTGTCAATAATGCTGCCAAAAAAATTGTCGCGAGTCGTGGAAAATCCCTTCCAACCGCAAACTATTAAACTAGCTTCGCGTTCGGTTGCACTCCGCAGAATTCCGCGATCGATCGCATCATCTATCCTCGCGATCGGTTCAACCGCACAAGCAGCAGCATGGGCAACAGTTTGCGCCGCCGTCAAAAGTTGAGTTTGTTGCATTTTATCGGCGGGCGAAATTGCTTCCCCGCGATCGGACAAAATATGCAGGGGCAGCAAAGTTCCCTGATATCTTTTTGCTAAAATCAAAGCCAAACGCAGCAAATTATCTTCCGTATTCGGATTAGCAACAGGCACTAAAACTCGATCTCCCCATGAATTTTTTCCCGGACTAGCCGCCGACAAAATCGACTCGGGCTGCTGCATTTCTTGGCCCCACCGAGATACAATCCAAGGAGAAGCGACACAAGTTACTAAAATCATGGCAATGATGCCGTTCACCGTTACGCGATCGACCAATTTAATCTCAAAAGCAACCGTAATCGCAGCCAAAGTAGAAGCAGCTTGAGCACCAGAAAGACCGAACATTACCATAATGTTGGGAAACTCAAAACCAAATAATTTCCCCGGTATCCAAGCTGCCAAAAACTTGCTCACCACCTCTGCTAAAATCATCACCGCCGCCACCAATAAAGACTGCGGCTGCTTTACCAAAATTAGCGGGTCGATTAACATCCCCACAGAAATCAGAAAAAACGGGACAAACAGCGTGTTGCCAATAAACTCAATCCGATTCATCAGGGGACTCATTTTCGGAATAATTTGAGTAATCGCAATCCCCGATAAAAACGCACCAATAATTGCCTCAATTTCAATTAGTTCGGCTGCGTAAGAAACTAGAAATAGGGTAGCCAATACAAATATAAATTCGGCATTTTCGTCGTGTCCGAATTTCTTAAAAAACCAGCGACCGATTTTGGGGACTCCCCACAAAGTACCAAAAGTGTAGATAGCAAGAGAGGGAATGAGAACCAGCCAAAAATCTAGAGTGAGATTTCCTTTGTAAGCTTTGACAACAATTGCCAGCACCAACAGTCCCAACACATTCGTAATTAAAGTCCCCCCCAAAGTCGCAGTAATAGTCTGAGTTCGCATCAATCCCAATTTTGTGAGAATTGGCAGTGCTAAAAGCGTGTGCGTAGCGAAACAAGAAGCAATTAAAATTGAAGCCAGCCAGCTATATCCCAACAGCAGCATCGCTCCCGTCCCCAATATCATCGGCAACGAAAAAGTAGCCAGTCCAAATATGACAGCTTTGTCCGCATTAAGTTTGAGGTCGTCGAGGCTAGTTTCCAGTCCCGCTAGGAACATCAAAAACAGCAATCCTACTGTACCTAACAAAACAATAGTAGCGTCCCGTTGCAGCAAATTGAAACCGTTGGGTCCTACAATTACGCCAGCAATAATTAAACCCACTATTCCCGGTAGTCGCAAACGCTCAAATAACAGCGGCGCGATTAGCATGATTGCTAAAAGAACTAGAAAAACGGGGACGGGAGCGGTAATCGGGCCCGAAGTTAACATAAATTTCACCCTAAATCTTGGCAGCAAACTGCTACTATATTTAAGATAAAACAATCAAAATATCTATCAATCTAAAGAGGTATAATCAATAATTTACAGCGTAATTATTAATAAGTAGGACTGGGCGGGAGAAACCCTGTTTCTTGGTAAAACCTGGGTTTGATGACGAGAAATTTATGAAAAAAGCCGGGTTTCTAGTTCCCCGCGCCCAAGTCCTGATGGCGAATAATACCCAGAAAAAAGGGAAACGTGCTTTTATCCCTTGCTCTTGTCTATTTAAAATCTAAAACCGGGAAAGGTTTCGCCGCTTCCATCTGCGCGGCTAAAGCAATTAAAGTTGCTTCCGCAGCCGGTCGCCCGATAATCTGAATTCCCACCGGCAAACCGTTGTCATCTAAAATGGCAGGAAGTGTGATCGCAGGTAAACCGCTAGCATTAAACGGCGGACAAGGAGCTACCCAATTAATAATGCGCTGCAAAGTTTCTTCAAAACTCAAATCCGCCCACTCCCCAATCCGGATTGGCGAGTGCATATAAGTTGGCAAAACTAACACATCAAATTTTTCAAAGAATCCCACAATCCGCCGTGAAATAACCTGCATTTGATTCACCGCCCGCAAATATTCCCCAGCCGAAATAGTTCTTTCTAACAGCCAGCGATTCATCGGTTCCAAAGCAGGGCCTGGAATGCCGCTTGCCGCCGCCCCCGACTGCCAAATTGCGATAAACGGTTCGATTAAACCCGTAAAATCTGGGCATCCAGGTTCGACATCATGACCCAAATCAGTCAGTAACTTGACGGTTTCGAGTACCGCTTGCTGACAGATAGGCGCAGCCTCGCCCACAGGGGAAATAGTCGTAGAAAACGCAATTCGCAGTTTGCCCGACTTTTGACGCGAAGCCTCTAAAAACGTCGGATTTGAATCGGGTAGCCAGTACGGATCGCCTGTTGTGTAGCCTGACATTACATCCAAAAGTGCGGCGGCGTCAGCTACAGTTCGCGCCAATGGGCCGTTGGCAGAAATGCCGCTGAGGTAATCTCCGACAGGTGCCCAGGAAACTCGCCCCCGCGATGGTTTAATGCCCACTAAACCGCAGCAGGAAGCTGGGCCTCGGATCGAACCGCCGCCGTCTGAACCTTGGGCGATCGCGCACAAACCCGCTGCTACAGCCGCCGCTGAGCCTCCGCTGGAACCTCCGGGCGTATAGTCTAAATTCCAGGGATTGCGGGCGGGCGGGAAACCTTCTGGTTCGGTGTAAGGTAATGAGCCAATTTGAGAGGTGGCGGTTTTGCCCAGAATGTTAAATCCCGCTGCTTTGATCCGCCATACTACTGACTCGTCGTAGGCAGAGATGTTACCCAGCAAAGCCTGAGTGCCGTAGGTACAGGGAAGGCCGGTAACTGGTGTCAAGTCTTTAATGGCGATCGGCACTCCGAAAAAAGGTGGCAATTCCTGTGGCTTGTTTAACCCAGCTAGTTTTTCGGTTTGAGATTTAGCGAGGGCGATCGCCCGCTCTGCCGTTACAGTAAAATAACTGCCCAGCTCAGGGTTTAATCGATCGATGCGTTCCAAGTAGAGATTGACAATTTCTAAAGGCGAGACTTCCAGGGTGCGGATCGACTCCGCCAACTCCAGAGCTGGAGTAAAAGCCCGAGCGACAGAATTCATCGGTTTAAGTCCTTAATAATTGGATGAAGTATCAATTTATACTGTTTGAGTGCGGAAAACTCTTTCCATTAAAAAATTTATCCAAAAATGTGGAAAATCCCTATTTGGTCGTAGATCAAGAGTGAGCGCATCCTCCTATTGGCAGAATATTTCCTTTGTATTGCACCAGTAGAAACTGATCTTGCGATAGACTGAGGAGAACAGTTAAGCTTTTGTGCAAGAGCCGCACAATGGCGATCGGCATTGTTCAACTCCCACAAATCATCTGTTCGAGTCAGCCTTCTCACCAACTTAAGGTAGCGCATATGACACAGCAGCATCCGCCAGCTCCTCGCCCGCCCGTACCCGGAGCTCCCCCCCTGCCAGGAATACCCCGCCCTCCAGCTCCAGGGATGCCCCCCAGAGCAGCAGGAATGCCGCCCGCACCGCCGCCCGCACCAGCACCAGCACCAGCACCAGCACCGCCGCCGCAATCCTTCGCCACACCTAAAAACCCGATCTCTAGCAGCGGCGGAGTTCCGAGTTTGAAAGAGCTAGTAATCCGAGCCAAAGAAGAAGGAGTATCCGACCTTCACCTCGGAGTAAACGAAGTTCCCCGCTTCCGCACCCGGGGCGAGATTGCCGACATCGGCTATCCACCGACGGATTTAGATACGTTTTTTGGCTGGTTGCGCGAGTGCATGAGCGATGAAGAAATTGAAATTTTCCAAAAAACTCTAGACTTTGACGGCGCTTTTGACTTCGGGTTCGTCCGCATTCGGATCAGTTGCATGGACTCCTTGGCCGGCCCGGCAATGGTGCTGCGGCTAATTCCTGCCAAAATAATGACACTGGAGGAATTGAAACTGCCGGAGGTATTTAGGAAAATATGCGGCTACCACAAAGGGCTGATTTTAGTGACAGGCCCGACAGGTTCGGGTAAGTCTACCACCTTGGCCGCGATGATCGACTACATCAATAAGAATAAAGCCTACAACATCATCACGATCGAAGACCCCGTAGAATTCGTACACGAAAGCAAAAAATCCTTGATCAAGCACCGGGAAGTCGGCAGGCACACCCTCAAGTTTATGAGCGCTCTCAAAGGCGCTCTGCGACAAGACCCGGATATGCTGCTAGTAGGAGAAATTCGGGACAGAGAGACGGTGGAAATCGCCCTCAAAGCTTCTCAAACCGGTCACTTAGTTGCAGGAACCCTGCACACCAACAGTGCGGTTAAAACCCTGAACCGGATTCTGGATATGTTCGGGGCGGAAGAACAGGATGCCATACGGGTTTCAATTTCCGAATCCCTAGTGGCGATTATTGCTCAACTGCTGTGCAAAACCACAGACGGGAAGCGGGCTGCTTTCCACGACGTTATGATCAATACCGACGTGGTTAAGGAATACATTCTGAAGGGTCAGAATGAGGAAATCAATCAAATCATGATCAAAGATACTTATGAAGGCATGACGACGATGAATAAGTCGCTCTACGGCCTTTATCAAGAAGGTCGGATTACTGAAGAACTTTGTGTAGAGAACTCGCCGTTCCCGAACGAAATGGCTCAGATGCTCCGAGGTCGAGTCTAAAGGTCGAGTGTTAACAGTTAACAGTTAAAAGTTAACTTTTAACTGTTAACTTTTATTGGTGTACTGAATTGAAAGTCGATCGCCCGATTTTGCCAGAAATTTTCAAAGGTATTGCGCTGTTTACACCAGGGGGAGACTTAATCTATTGCATAGACCCCCGCAAGCAAACTCACTGGCACTTGCAGTTGTGCGTAGCTCTACAGGAGCTCCTCGGTTTGTCCGAACCGCCGCATTTTCTGATACCTTGCTACACGGCAACCGTTGACTCCTGGCTCGATCCAGGCGACCGGCAGGTGCGGGTTGCTGCCGAGGCCTACCCCCTCGTGCTGCGACATCAAACGCTGCTGAACGCCATTTTTGGGACTGGCGACTTAGTGTGGCACCCCCGCAGCGAAGAAATGTGCGAACCAATGGCGATCGCTACTTATCACGAAGAATTCCCCGAACTTTGGGAAAATCACGACTTAGTTGTACAGTATGCCAGCGCCGAAGCTCGATCGGACTGGAGCAGTTCGATCGTAACTCCCTTGGGCTTTCCGCAATCGCAGCAGACTCGGCTTCCCAAACCAACAGCACTCATCCCACCGCCACAAACTCAAGGGTACGTTTTGCGTCTGTTTGTTTCCGGCAGCAACCCCAGTACCGAACGCACCCTCGAAACTTTACACCAGTTCTTAGAGAAAGGCCTCGATCGTCCCTACACTTTAAAAGTAATTGATGTTTTGAAACATCCAGAACAAGCTGAGGCAGATCAGATTTCAGCAACTCCTACTTTGATTAAAATCTGGCCGAAACCCGTGCGACGAATTGTCGGCGAATTGAACGATAATGAAAAAATAGTGCGGCTGCTGAGCTATTCGGAATTTTAGATTGGGGCGAGGATTTTTGCGATTATTTAATACGGGCGATCGCGGTTTTAGTAGCGATGGAATTAACAACATTTAGTAATTCAGTCCTGGACGCAAAAAGTGGTTTGACGTTCTACTTATATCGGTCAGGTGTTCTTGGGCTGTACACCCTAAATATAGAGGTTCTGCATCCAGGAGTGAATTGCGGGTGAGGCACTGCACCCACCGCGAATAATTAGGGTAACTTACTTGGCTTGAAAATTGTTGTAAGGTGCGCCGAAGAGCACCCTACTTTACCACAATCAATCTGGCAATCAGGAGAATTGAAAACCGTGCCTGATGTCAAAAAGGTCGATCGGCTTACTCAGGCAAACAAACATCGGGAGGGCACAAATTGGGGAAATCCAAAGTTGTGACTTCCAGCGTATCCAACTCAACTCTCCGAATTACATGATTGTTCGTATCAGCAACAAACAAGTGAGGCCCGATCGCACTCAACCCTGAAGGTTCAAAAAATCGAGCCTTGAGACCTTTAGCATCAACCAAACCTGCTGTACCATCTCCAATCATGGTTCTGCACGTACCGCCCCGGTGGTCGATCCGCTTAATTTTGTGATTGTAAGTATCAGCCACCCAGAGGTAATTTTGAGCGTATTCAACACCCAAACAGTGCTGCAACCTGACCTCATCACCGCGACCATCTTTATCCCCAAAACCAAACAATTCACCGCTACCGCAAACAGTGCGAACCTTCGGGTCTTCATCTATACCCACAGCACGAATCGAACTAATTTCGCTGTCGGCAACAAACAACTCCGATCGATCCGTAGCGAGGCCGCTGGGCTGAGAAAAAGCAGATTCTGCAAGACTCCCGTCCACACAGGATTCTCGGCCAATACCCGCATAAGTGCCGATCGTGCCAGTGTCTAACTGCATTTCCCAAATTTGGTGGGAACCCGCCATTGCAATAAAAAGTCTATTTCCAACTCTTTCTAAATCCCAAGGCGAATTCAATTGCGTTTCTAAACCCTTGCCGCTGCGGGGTGAAATTTCGTGACTTTGTTCGCCGGTACCAGCAACAGTTTCTACCCGTTGAGTCGTAAAATCAATCTTTCTGAGAGCATGATTTTCCGTATCCGCAACATATAGAATTTGACTTTCTGCATCAAAAGCCATACCTTGAGGTGCAAAAAATTCAGCCTCTTCAAAGCCCCCATCAGTTAAACCCGGTTTGCCACTACCGATAACGTGCAGCACCTCACCTTCGAGGGTGCTGACCACAATCCTATTGTGTCCTGAATCCGCAATAAATAAGCAAGAACCAACTAAGTTTTGTATGACTGAATTAGCAGGTCCGGGCAATACAGTTTCATCTACAGATTCATTCTCTTGACTCATTTCGCCCAAAAGCGCGCCCTGTTGGTGAAGATGTTTTGCCTCCGTTGCAGCGATCGCAAATGCCAGCACTTTACCGGGAAAAGCTAGCGGTGTTGATACAGGTTTGCGCTGTTTTTCTAAGCGAAAACTGAGTTGTTTAAAGTTAAGTGCATTTTTATCTTTGTATTCAGCAATTAACTTGCCAACTAACTCGTCAAGTGCTTCTCTATTGCCTTCGCCGGAAACAAAGCCAACGACATAACTTTCAGGATCGATCACCATTAAAGTCGGCCAAGCGCGAACCGCGTAGCTTTGCCAAACTTTCATGCCGCTGTCAACGATTACAGGATGTTCGATATCGTAGCGAAGGATAGCTTGGCGGATGTTTTCTACTTCTTTTTCGTTTTCAAATTTAGCCGAGTGAACGCCGATAACCGTGAGGGAATCTTTATATTTTTGTTCGAGGTATTTTAAGTCTGGGAGGACGTGCAAGCAGTTGATGCAGCAGTACGTCCAGAAGTCGAGGAGGACGACCCGGCCTTTTAGAGATTCAATGGATAAAGGTTTGTCGGTGTTTAACCAGGGGTAGTTTCCGGGGAATTCTGGTGCTCTGACGCGAGGCATGGCATCTCCTGGGTAGGATGTGAATGATTTTTTTACTTCTTTAATTTAGCGGGAAGTTTCGCGGCATGGGGAAAAAGCTGGTTAAACCTGGGCTTTTGGACACAGCCAAGATGCCATTGCCACCAGAGGCGAGTGAGTTCAGTGCTCATATTGCCACTTTGAATACTTTAGTCTGTAGAACTTTTGTATTCAAAACCTTACTATTTTTCTCTATGCAGCCTAGCAAACTAGATCAAACTTTAGGACTAGAAATACAACGTCGTCGCATAGAGAAACGTTGGTCACAAGAATATCTGGCAGAAGTCACAGGTCTGCACAGAACCTATATCAGCCAGCTTGAGCGAGGGCTGAAAAGTCCATCTGTTAGAGTTCTTAGTCACATTACAAATGCTCTGGACATAACAATGGGTGAATTTTTACGAATTGTAGAGGAACTCTTGAGTGCTGACGGAAAACGAGATTGAAAGATTGAGGCAAGCCATTATTGCTACCATTGCATCTCCAGTTATAGGCTCGATAGAGGATTATACTTGGGAAGCTATTTTTCATTATGTCAAGCATATTCCTTTATCAGATCCAGCATTAGGACGTAGCAAACTCCTCTATGATGCTGTTGACACCACGACTGCAAGTGGTTGGTCACTCAAATCTCTTCAACTGAATACTCTTACTGTTGTAAACACATTTTTGTTTGTCATTCAGAGAGCAGATGTTATCAAAAAGGCTGCCAAACTTGGTTTTCCTGGTTTGACCGAACAATCCTCACCTGCTGAACTCGGAGCAGCTATTGTTCAGCATTGGAACGAGAAAATTATATCGAGTCAAGCAGCACAGAGCATTACCAATAGCTATGAAGGCATACTGCTCAAAACCATTAGAGGATATGAATATATTTACTGTGAATTCCCTCTTAATCCACTTGACCCAAATGCTTTTTCTTGGGCTTGGACAGTTGATAGAGTTACTGGAAGAGCGGGATCAGGCCTACAAGGCAATGTTGCAGGTAAGCTAGAGTTAGTTTGGTACAAGAATCAAAAGCAACTTTTTAGAGCTAGAACCATTCCTCCCGAAGCAGTTCACATCAGGGTTAAGCGAACTCGTATTACACTTGATCGATATGTGCAAACAGTTCTCTCAGCTTTGCAAGAGCAACTTAGTACACAGTCTTTTGACAGTGAACTTGGAGAATAGATGCAGCTATTGCTTTACCTAGAAGTGGGGGTACTGATTCTCCGATTTGAGAAGCCATATCAGTGTATGTTCCCAGAAAGTGAAAGTTATCTGGGTAAGAGTGCAATCTTGCAGCTTCACGGATTGTAATTGTCCGATCTTGGGTGGGATGAAAAAACCTGCCCGATCCGGGATGGAAAACCCACCTTGTGATAGTTCTTGCTGGTTTATCCCAGTAAAGCCTTCCATATGCACCGCTATAGTGCTTTTTAGGAGCTAATTCTGGTGGCAAGTCTCTAGCATCTTGCCCTTCACTAAGAAGACGCACTCTTGACATTTGAATGGGACTCAAAGCACGAGCAACGTGATTGAAAAGTTTCGTACTTCCATTACGTATCATTGCTTGGTACGCAGTTTGGGGTGGAAAAGGATAAACTTCAGCATTATATTCCTCTCCTGCGTGCAATAACGGCAAATCTCCAATCGCATCTCTAACTGTGACGACTGAAGAAATGTTTGATTCTAGGAGACTAAGTTGGTAAAAAGATTTAGTAGCTCTGTAATCGCTTCTAATCTCGCCAGCGTGTGTAGGTTCAGGGAATTGAAGTGGTTTATCTAAACTAGCCAGGAAAAAAGCCCTTGATCTGGTCTGCGGTACTCCATAATGCGCGGAGTTTAGTGAGCCATAAGTGACTTTATAACCTTGCGACTCAAGTTGCTGTGTAATTTCATTCTTAACTACACCACCATAAGCTTTCAATATTTCAGGTACGTTCTCCATAACAACGTAAAGGGGTCTAAATTCCTGTACGAATTCTAAAAATGTCCGATATAACTGATTGCGAGAGTCGCTGAGGTAGCGATAGTCAGCAGGAATATTTCTTGAAAATCCTTGGCATGGGGGGCCGCCTATCAACGCTGTTAGTTCCTCCCTCTGCAAACCCAAACATAATCGCAAATCTAAAGGATTGACCTCACGTATATCCTGATGAACAATTTTGGTGTTTGGATAATTATGCTTATAGGTCGCTAGAGCTTTCGCATCCACCTCGATCGCACATAAAGATTCAAAACCAGCCAGGTGAAATCCTGTAGTCAAGCCACCCGCACCAGAAAATAAGTCAATAGTCTTATATGTCATCATCGAATACTATAGTATTAGGAAGCGATTGTCAACCAACTTCAGCAATTGGTATCTCTTGCTTCTGCTAAATTTTATGCTTGCTTTTCCCTGCAATTATTTTCCAAAATAACCCCTACACCGTTAATTTTATTCTGGTCGATCGCACTTGCGATCGACTTCACCCACACAAAATCTAACAGCAACCTCCGCCGTTATAATGCCAAGTCGAATCCGTAATTAACACCTTATCTGGCATTAATCCGCCCAACTTCCCAGCCGTTTTATCGCACACCGCCGCCGGAACTCCTCGCTGCAAAACGTGACCCGCCCCGTCATCAAACAGCTCTTCAGACCCCGCATAAATCGCAGTCTTGCCAGTAAAAATGCAAGCTCCATCATCCGGTACAGGAACTTTGAAAGACACCGAATCCAGGCTTTCTAACAGCAAATCCGCATCTAATTGATAATTGTGTTTGTCGAGCAGCCGGTAAGGACGGCGCGCCCGCACTTCGACTTGCCCAAAACCCACGTCTACAAGGTGTTGAACGTATTCTTCGTATGTCAAAGCGCCGGACAAACACAAGGCCCGCAAGCGATCGTCTTCCTTCAAATGCTGCGGAATGGGGCGAGTTGCGATCGGATCGCTCATCAACAACCTGCCACCGGGTTTTAATACCCGATAAGTCTCTTTTAATGCTTTAGCTAAATCCGCCGGTTCAAAGATATTAAACAAGCAGTTTTGAGCGACAACATCTACAGAAGCATCCGGCACTGGCAACGCAAAAGCATCGCCTTCACGAATTTCTACAAAACTCGCATCAAACCAATCATTTTCTTGGGCCGCAATTTGCAAGTTTCGTGCAGCCGCATCTCGCATTGCTGAAACCGGATCGACGGCAATAACCGCTCCTTTGTGTCTAGAAAAATATGCAAATTGTAGTGCTTCCAAGCCGCCGCCGACGCCTACATAAAGCACGAAGGGATTGCCGACAAGTTCGGCGGCGTGAACGGTAGTGCCGCAGCCGTAATTCATTTCTTGCATTTGTTCGGGAATTTTTAATCCTGGCAATTGCAAGGGACTGCTTTGAACGCAGCAAAGTCCGATTTGGGGTGTTTCGGCAACATCGCTGTAGAATTTGGCTGCTGTTTCGAGGTAGGTCATTTTTTAGTGTCCTAATTTTTTATTTTTGACCGCCGATGTAGGCAGATTTACGCGAATCAACGCAGATGAATGCAGAAAGTTTTTGTTAGGTGGCAAATTCGACTTTTTGTTCGGATTTGGGCTGATTTTCGGGTTCGGAAACGGTTGTTTCGGGAGGGGCTAATTCGCTGGTTGGCTGGCTAGGAGTCTCAGCGGCAACTGGTGGCGTTGGCGGTACAAGATTGGGAGACGGTTCTGGTATCGCGGGAGCAACTACTTTTGGTACTGGAGCTTTTTGTGTTATTTCTGGCAGGGTTGGTGGCTCTGAAGGATTAGCAGGTTGCGGTTCTTGACGCAAGAAGTTGCGGAACCGATTGTAGTATCCTTTATATTCCTGTTTCTTTGGTTGGCTAGATGCTGTTGGTGTCGGTTGTATTACTTGAACTGGAGCAACAACTTTGGGGGTTTCTAACTGTGGAGTTGCTGTCGGCGTCGGTTGTATTACTTGAACTGGAGTAACAACTTTGGGGGTTTCTACCTGTGGAGTTGCTGTCGGTGTCGGTTGTATTACTTGAATTGGTTCTACAACTTTCGGCGCTTCGAGTTGGGGGGTTGCTGTCGGTGTCGGTTCTATTACTTGAATGGGAGCAACTTCGGGAGCGACTGTTGGCTCTAAGCTCGGTTGGGTAACAGGGGTTTCTGGAACCGCTGGTGAGGGTTGGACAACTGGTGTTTTTTCTAATGCAGGTGTCGGTGTCGGTTCGGGGGTTGGGGTTGGTGTGGGCTTGGGGGCTTGGTAGCTACGATCGACTATAGCGCGAGTTTCTGATGTTGTTAGTTCGCCCCGCACTAATTTTGAAAGAGTGTCTTGGCCGAGCGGTTGGTAATTTATCAGTCTGGCTGTATTATTAAAGGCGTTTTTGACAATTTTTCCTCGTTCGTCAATTAATTCTAGCTGTACCCAGTTTTTCCCTGGTTTGAATCCTTTAAGATATATAGGTTGCCACTGGTCGATCGCAAAGCTTTCGCCGTTCACTGTGGCTCGAATTTTCCAATCGAGTATTTCATCTTGGGAATTTTCTTGCGCCACTTCGTGCGGGGGGGCATTTGTCAAGTAAAAGTCGAGCAGGATGGGTTCTGCCCCGTAGCTGCCTTGGGGGCTGTTGTACGTTAATAGGGGCAATGTTCGATCGGGATTATTGTTGTCAGTTTTGGTAAAAACGTGAAAGGTGGTTTGGGCCGCCGCACCTTCGTTTTTAAAGCTTTCTTCCCAAGGGCGAGCGGCGAACACCTGCAGGGTATGGGTTCCGGGTTCTAAGTCGGAGAGCGTTAAAGGTTGGTTGATGTCGTAAACTGCTGCATAAGGTTGGTTGTCTAATAAAACTTGCAGATGGGGGCCCAAACCCAAGTTTGCATCTTTGAAAATGGGCAAGTCCTTCACTTGGAACTGAACAGACACATTTATATCCTGAAGCACTTCGTCAGGTTTTGGATTCAAAATACTAATTTGAGGCTGGTAGATTTCTAGAGCCTGACGCAGTTGTTGAATGGCTTCTGGGGGAGAAACCTCTGAGATTCTGTTTACTGGGGCGGTAGCTGAGTCGCTCTTGTTCCCTGATTTGGGCAATTCGGGATGGCCGGCGCCACAACTTGCTAAACCCAAAATTAATATTGCTGCTGCGAACAATGCCAGCAGCCTGCCCGCAACCGTTCTGTGCCAATTGATCCCAATCACGCAACCATACTCCTAGAAGCCTTTTCATAGGGAACTATAGCCCAAAAATGAATTTAGTATTGGGGAATTGCCGCTCAGGAATTCCAAAGCCGCGTAGGAACCCGGATTGAGCCAGCAGCGGCAAACCCATCCTCTGGCACTCTTAATTCCTGCAGCCGTTTTCCAAAACATATATCTACAAATGAGTATTCCTAAATTACTTTATCTTTGAGTTTTGTAAAGTTAATGGCAGTACCCCTTGACTTTTTCGAGGGACTGTGGGATTTACAGGCGTTATTACATCAAGAATTGAGCCTTTTTTAAGTATTGTTAACAAGCGATTAATACTCCTCTAGCAAGCTTATAATTCATAAAACTCCCTCAAAAGGAGCAGCCGTATCAAGTCTGAATCAAGGACGCGATCGGCGGCTCATCTGGAGAGAAGAGTTGGCAGTACCCAGTCATATTGTTAGCGACACTGGGAAACTGGCTTCTTCAAAGAAGCAAAATGCTTGGGGAGACGATGCACCTGCGTCTAGCTCTGCAAAGAGTAAAGTGTAGTGCAGTGTCGGCTTTTTCGAGAATCCCCCGCCCCATCAAGCGCGGGGAGTGTCCGGTACATTATTCAGTTCTCGTTCCTTGTCTTACCGAGAGGAGAGTCTTCATGACCATTAGTCCTCCAGAGCGAGAGGTAAAAGCTAGGGTAGTAGTCGATAAGAATCCGGTTCCAACTTCTTTCGAGAAGTGGTCAAAACCCGGTCATTTTGATCGCACTCTAGCTAAGGGGCCAAAAACCACCACTTGGATTTGGAACCTCCACGCTAACGCTCACGACTTTGACAGTCATACAAGTGACTTAGAAGACGTTTCGCGCAAAATCTTTAGCGCTCACTTCGGCCACTTGGCAGTAATCTTCGTGTGGATCAGTGGCGCATATTTCCACGGCGCTAAATTTTCCAATTACGAAGCTTGGCTGACAAATCCTACAGCCATCAAGCCCAGCGCTCAAGTGGTCTGGCCGATTTTTGGTCAAGAAATTTTAAATGCAGATGTAGGCGGCGGCTTTCACGGAATTCAGATCACCTCTGGTCTATTCCAGTGGTGGCGCGCCAACGGCATCACTAACTCATACCAGCTATATTGCACTGCGATCGGCGCCCTGGTAATGGCAGCTCTGATGCTATTTGCCGGTTGGTTCCACTATCACGTCCGCGCTCCGAAACTGGAATGGTTCCAGAACGTGGAATCGATGATGAACCACCACTTGGCTGTGTTGTTGGGCTGCGGCTGCTTGGGCTACGCGGGACAGCAAATTCACGTGTCGCTGCCAATCAACGCTTGCATGGACGCGATCGATGCAGGTTCACCGCTGACAGTCGGCGGCAAGCTGATCAAAACAGTTGCCGACATCCCCCTGCCGCACGAGTGGATTTTGACACCGGGCTTGATGGCTGACATCTACCCGAGTTTCGCTAAAGGTTTAACCCCCTTCTTCACCCTCAACTGGGGCGCATACACAGACTTCCTGACCTTCAAAGGCGGTCTGAACCCGACCACAGGCGGTTTGTGGCTGACTGATACAACACACCACCACTTAGCTTTGGCAGTGCTGTTCATCGTCGCTGGTCATATGTACCGGACGAACTGGGGCATCGGCCACAGCATGAAAGAAATCCTAGAGAACCACAAAGGCCCCTTCACTGGTGAAGGTCACAAAGGTCTCTACGAAATCCTGACTAATTCTTGGCACGCGCAACTGGCCATTAACTTGGCACTGATGGGCTCTCTGAGCATCATCGTGGCTCACCACATGTACGCGATGCCTCCGTATCCGTACATCGCGACCGACTACCCGACTCAGTTGTCCATCTTCACCCACCACATGTGGATCGGCGGATTCCTGATCGTTGGAGGAGCCGCTCACGGAGCAATCTTCATGGTGCGGGACTACGAACCGAGCGGCAACGTCAACAACCTGCTCGATCGCGTGATCCGTCATAGAGATGCGATCATTTCCCACCTGAACTGGGTTTGTATATTCTTGGGCTTCCACAGCTTCGGTTTGTACGTCCACAACGACACGATGCGCGCTTTCGGTCGTCCTCAAGATTTGTTCTCGGATACCGGGATTCAATTGCGTCCGATATTTGCCCAGTGGGTGCAAAACATCCACGCCTTGGCTCCGGGCACAACAGCGCCTAATGCTACGGAAATCGTCAGCCACGCTTTTGGCGGCGGTGCAGTAGTAGTAGCCGGCAAAGTAGCGATGATGCCGATCGAGTTGGGTACGGCGGATTTCATGATCCACCACATCCACGCTTTCACCATTCACGTTACAGTCCTGATTCTCTTGAAAGGCGTGTTGTTTGCACGCAGTTCTCGCTTGATTCCTGACAAAGGCAACTTGGGTTTCCGGTTCCCTTGCGACGGCCCCGGCCGTGGCGGCACCTGCCAAGTTTCTGGTTGGGATCACGTGTTCCTAGGCTTGTTCTGGATGTACAACAGCATCTCGATCGTGATTTTCCACTTTAGCTGGAAAATGCAGTCGGACGTGTGGGGAACAGTATCGCCAGACGGCACAATTTCTCACATTACCGGCGGCAACTTCGCACAAAGTTCGATCACGATTAACGGCTGGTTGCGGGACTTCCTGTGGGCGCAAGCTTCTCAGGTGATTCAGTCCTACGGTTCGGCACTGTCGGCATACGGTCTGATGTTCCTAGCTGGACACTTCGTCTTCGCCTTCAGCTTGATGTTCCTGTTCAGCGGCCGCGGCTACTGGCAAGAACTGATTGAGTCGATTGTTTGGGCTCACAACAAGCTCAAGGTAGCTCCGTCGATTCAGCCTCGCGCTCTGAGCATTATTCAGGGTCGGGCTGTGGGTGTAGCTCACTACCTCCTAGGAGGAATTGTCACTACGTGGGCATTTTTCCTAGCGCGAATCATTTCGGTAGGGTAAACTACCCCTAGGTTTTGGATTCTCGATTTGGGAGGAATCTCAAATCGAGAATCCAAACTCCGAACCGAATCCCTTCAATTTTGTTCAGGATTCAGGATTAATCAAGGCTTATGGCAACGAAATTTCCAAAATTTAGCCAAGACCTTGCCCAAGACCCGACCACACGGCGGATCTGGTACGGGATTGCCACAGCACACGACTTTGAAAGCCACGATGGCATGACGGAAGAAAATCTTTACCAAAAGATTTTTGCTTCTCACTTCGGCCACATAGCAATCATTTTCCTGTGGACTTCGGGCAGCCTGTTCCACGTAGCATGGCAAGGTAACTTTGAACAGTGGATTAAAGACCCTCTAAACGTCCGCCCGATCGCTCACGCGATTTGGGACCCGCAATTCGGCGCTCCAGCAGTAGAAGCTTTCACTCAAGGTGGCGCTTCTAACCCAGTAGACATCTCTTACTCTGGTGTCTACCATTGGTGGTTCACCCAAGGGATTCGGACAAACGCCGACCTGTATCAAGGAGCTATCTTCTTGCTACTACTGGCCGCTGTCTTCCTGTTCGCAGGTTGGTTGCACCTCCAACCCAAGTACCGCCCTAGCTTGTCTTGGTTCAAAAATGCTGAATCTCGCCTCAACCACCACTTGGCTGGTTTGTTCGGTGTCAGCTCTTTGGCTTGGACTGGTCACATGGTTCACGTTGCTATCCCCGAATCTCGCGGACAGCACGTAGGTTGGGAAAACTTCTTGTCTACCCCGCCTCACCCGGCTGGTTTGGGTCCGTTCTTCAGTGGTAACTGGGGCGTATACGCCGAGAATCCAGATGCAGCGAACCATGTCTTCGGTACTTCCGAAGGCGCAGGAACCGCAATTCTGACTTTCTTGGGCGGCTTCCACCCTCAAACAGAATCCCTGTGGCTGACAGACATCGCTCACCACCACTTGGCGATCGCAGTTCTGTTTATCGTTGCCGGTCATATGTACCGGACTAACTTCGGTATCGGTCACAGCATCAAAGAGATGTTGGATTCTAAGGCTGGTTTGGTCGGCGGTAAGAGTGAAGGACAGTTCAACTTGCCTCACCAAGGCTTGTATGAAACCTACAACAACTCGCTGCACTTCCAACTGGGAATTCACCTCGCTGCTTTGGGCGTAATTACCTCCCTGGTAGCACAGCATATGTACGCGATGCCTCCCTACGCTTTCATGGCGAAGGACTTCACGACTCAGGCTGCGCTTTACACCCACCACCAGTACATTGCTGGATTCATCATGGTCGGCGCTTTCGCCCACGGAGCTATCTTCTTGGTGCGGGATTACGATCCTGAAGCAAACAAAGGCAACGTGCTCGATCGCGTGTTGCAGCACAAAGAAGCGATTATCTCTCACTTGAGCTGGGTGTCGCTGTTCTTGGGCTTCCACACTCTGGGCCTGTACGTTCACAATGACGTGGTAGTTGCTTTCGGAACTCCTGAAAAGCAAATCTTGATTGAACCAGTGTTCGCACAGTTCATCCAAGCTGCTCACGGAAAAGCTCTCTACGGCATGGATGTGCTGTTGTCTAACCCTGACAGCATTGCTTCTACCGCTTGGCCGAACTATGCTAACGTGTGGCTCCCAGGCTGGTTAGACGGGATTAACAGCGGTACTAATTCTCTGTTCTTGGCGATCGGACCTGGCGATTTCTTGGTTCACCACGCGATCGCACTAGGCTTGCACACCACCACCTTGATCTTGGTCAAGGGAGCTCTGGATGCACGCGGTACTAAGCTGATGCCGGACAAGAAAGACTTCGGTTATGCTTTCCCTTGCGACGGCCCCGGCCGCGGCGGTACTTGCGACATCTCTGCTTGGGACTCTTTCTTCCTGGCTATGTTCTGGATGCTGAACACCCTGGGTTGGGTAACGTTCTACTGGCACTGGAAGCACCTGGGCATCTGGCAAGGTAACGTGGCTCAGTTCAATGAGTCTTCTACCTACCTGATGGGCTGGTTCCGCGATTACCTCTGGCTGTATTCCGCTCAGTTGATCAACGGTTACAACCCGTATGGTACTAACAACTTGTCTGTCTGGTCTTGGATGTTCTTATTCGGACACCTTGTTTGGGCAACTGGTTTCATGTTCCTAATCTCTTGGAGAGGTTACTGGCAAGAGTTGATCGAGACTTTGGTTTGGGCTCACGAGCGCACTCCTTTGGCTAACTTGGTTCGCTGGAAAGACAAGCCTGTTGCTTTGTCCATCATCCAAGGTCGCGTTGTTGGTCTGGCTCACTTTACTGTGGGATACATACTCACTTACGCCGCCTTTGTAATTGCCTCGACGGCCGGGAAATTCGGGTAACTCTGAACTCTGGTTTCTAGGTAATTAACTAAAATCCCCCGCCTTCTAGCGGGGGATTTTTTTGTATAGCAGAAGGAAGTTCGGCAACGGATTGTGTAACGGATGTAACGGATGGATGGAATAAGATTGATGAGTCGAAGCTGCAGTTCGATTAATGTTAATCGGCGCGACAATGCGAAGTGGTTGGCTGAGTCGGTCAAGCAGGAATAAAAGTGCGATTAATCAGTCCTAAAAACCTTGAGGTCAAAGCTTTTCGCGGTAATTTGCACCTACAGAAAAATTTATAGTGCGAGCGGGGTAAAATTAGTAGTTATACCATTTTTTTAAAGATGTGACAGAGATAAAGAATGTAAAATCCAAGACCATCCGGTGAGAAAACCAATGACGCGATCGGTGAAAGATGCCAAAATTTCCTGGACTTTTGTGCGGAGTTCGTCAAGATTACTAAACACCGACCAAGCTAAAAAACCTTTGAGATATTCCCACACTCTTTCTGTAGGATTTACTTCAGGACAAGCGGGAGGTTGAAATAGTAAAATAACATTGTCGGGTAATTCAGATGAGCTTAAATTATGAGCGGGTGCGTTATCTACTTGAATGATGTGTAATTCATGAGGATATTGTATTGACAAAAGTTGTAAATATGCTTCAAAACAAACTTTGTCTAAATGCGAAAACTCCCAAAAAAAACTCTTTCCAGTAGGGATTGATACTGCCCCATACAGCCAAAAACACTCAAATTTCCATTGATGCTTCCCCATGGGCTTTACGCCTGAAAGCGTCAGCTTGCGCCGACGAATTGTATGCAGCCCTATCCGCGTTTCATCACTACACCAATAAGTGACTTTTTTATATTTGTTTACTTGAGGTAAAGCTTTGTGTAGTAAAGTTTTTATCTGTTGATGCAAGTTATTTTTAAATTCCTTAATCGCCGTAGATTTCTGAGAAATACTGCGAGGTCTTGGAATTTTTAATTTACTTTTTAATTCCCCTCTTACTAAAGAATAGACAGCCGAGTAACTACTGGCTATTCCTTTAATCAACCACAGCCAAAGATGAACTTCTTTATAACTCTTAAATCCTTCTGGGTCTCTCAACTCTTGTTGCAAGGTCGCTGCTATTTCAACTGAGAACTTTTTTGGGCGACCGAAAACCTGCCTATTTTTTAACAAGTTTTCCAGACCGCCCTTTCTATATTGGGAGAGCCAGCGATGAATCGTTGCTTCACTTTTACCTAAAACTGCGGATACTTCCCGCACAGTTTCTACTTGTTTTGACTGAAATAAATAAAGCATTTGAACTTTGTTATAAGCTAGGATTTTTTTTTGCTGTTTGAGGATTTCTCGTAAATTTTCTACAGATTCGGTAATCTTTATATGAGGACGACCAGACATTGTAATTCTCGCCTTTACTTTTTACACAAGTCTATCACATCTTTAAAAAAATGGTATTAGGTTCCCAAGTTTCGGGGATAAGTGGTTTATCGAGAGGACTGGGTTGTGAATACAATTATTGACACACAAGTGCTTTCATATCGTTTCAAGGAGATTGAGAACGATGTCCACGACGGAAGCCGAGCTATTTCATCAATTACAGCTAATGAATTTTTACTGGCTCAGCCCAGAGACTCAAAGCAACCTGACTACTACATTCTTCATCCAGCTAGATACTCGGTACTAAATTCAGAAGAGCCTGATTTTGGTATTCCCGAGCATTTTGGAAATCCTAAATGGGCCAAGGGAGGTGCTTGTCGGACAGACCAAGTGATTATCGACTTTGGCAGTCAGTTCTCTGCATATCGTGAGTTTGGAAACGAAGCAATTGCTGAGGTTATTAACAAAAAAAACTATGGCGTATATGAACTGAGTGTTTCTCATTTATCTAAACAAAAGCAGAAGTACCTGAAAAAACGGTTGAAATATATTTTGGATAATAATTATCGTTGTTACTCTATAACTAGAGCGACAATAGAAAATGGGTTAACTCTGTTTTCAGAGTTTGCTGCTAAACATAACTGCAAAAGCAATATTCGTAATACTATCAATGACATCTTAATACTGGCGACTGCTGTTGACCGACAAAAGAAATTTATAACATATGATAATCTGCTAAATCGTTTTGCTGCTGAGTATTATGAGGCGCGATCTCACCAAAACGAAGATGAATTGATCATCGATTTTTCAGAGGAGACAACTGAAAGTAGAAAAAGTAAGGAAAGTAAAGGATATGTCAATAGGGGTTGGAGTTACTCGGTTCGTAATAACCGAGAGGTACAGGGAACCTAACAACCCGCTTGCACCCGACCGCATTAAGGTTGTCTGTTGGAACCAATAAGGTATCCGTGATGGGTGAAGCGAAAGGTTATGGCATGGTTCTTACAACTATAGTGGCTGTAGGAGCGCTCGCCCTTTTCACTTCACCCAAATGGCGATCGCCCTTTTCCCCTCAAATCTCGCCCTTCACCTGCATCTGATGTACTTTATCTGCCAACTCTTGCAAGCGCTTTTCGTCCAACTCGTCAATCGCCAGCATCCCTACATAAATGATTTCCTTCAGCGTTAGTCGGGTTGCTAGCGCCTTTTTCTGCACAATTTCCTTGATGATGGGGCTCACCCCGATGGCGGTACTGGCTCTAGTCACAAAGGTAACGGGAGATTAACAACTTTGACTAAATCTTAGCACCTTTAAGCTGAGCTTTTATCTGCGATGCAAAATGCTTAAGCGCGTCTTGACAAGACGAAGCAAAAAGTTTATAGTGGAAACGTGGAAAGGCCGATCGACCTATTCCTTCAAAACCTCAACCAAATCCTCAATCATCACATCAAAAGTGCGAGCTAACTTCCGCAGGCAAGTAAAGTCAACCATTGCCATTTCAGGACGACGAGCATAGCTTCTGACAGTGCTATAAATTACCCCGGAACGATCTGATACTTCCTTAAGCGTCCACCCCTTCTCCGCCGCTAGTTCCCGAATTTTTAGCCTGACTAAACCCATGCTTGACAGTTGATGGAATTCTAAGGTTGACCCACCATGATATCAGAAAATCACTCAAAATCGTGGTTGAGCGGCTACTCCTCCAAAACCTCAACCAAATCCTCAATCATCACATCAAAAGTCCGAGCTAATTTCAGCAGCAAAGTAAAGTCAACCGTTGTCAGCCCTGGACAGCGAGCATAATGCTTAACCGTGTTGTATACCACCCCAGAACGTTCTGAAACTTCCTTGAATGTCCAGCCTTTCTCTGCTGCTAGTTCTCTGACTTTAATTCTTACTAAACCCATGCTTGACAATGGGTGCTATAACACCTTACAATAAATTTATCTAAAAAGCGATCGCCCCCCGGCTTAGAGAACTAAAGGGCGATCGTTTTCAAAACTTAAATAGACAGTTACTAGCTGTCTGACTTACTATGATAGCATCATCCGAGCTAAAATCAAGCAATTTCGCCTGCTCCAAAATAATTCATAAATCGCCAATCCTTCACCCGCTGGCGAGATTTGTTACCGAAGAAACAGTCGCACTCCTGTTCAATGTCTCAGAAGACGAGATTTACCGCATAGAATGCTGTCGCTACATGGTTTACGTCCACGCCAAAGGCATCAGCCGTTTTGTCAGCTACGCCGATTTTCCCCCTATTTTAGAAGTAAAGCCGATCGCAGCTCAAGATTTTGGCAGATGGTACAAACGCTGGAAAAGCAAGCAAGCACCAGCATTTTGGACGAAATTCTACACCCACAAGTTCAAAAAAGCTGTTTCAGTTGACAGCTTGCTGGAGTGGGGCCTGTTGGTAGCTACAGTTAAATCGGTCATTTCTGGGGCGGCGCTGCAACAGCTACGAGATGTTTATGCTCAAGAAAAAGATTTGATGGAGAAATTTTAAAGTGCGATCGACTTAATCCTACTTGAAATTTCAATTAAATTTTAAAACACTTCATCCTCGATACCCAGCCACCATTCCCCCAGATTCATTAAATCTTTGTGAAGGTCAGTAAGTTCTGTCATATACTCTTCAGCAGAAATCTCCGCTCGCCTTTCTTGCAATTTTTTCAGCCGCAATTGCACCAACAGCCAAGGTTTGGAAATCCCGTCCTTTGCTTCGATATATTTGGCTAGATCTTTGCTGTCCATAGTTATTGTTATTTGTTATTTGTTATCTGTTGGTAGGTGGACTGGTATTATACCAACTTTGAAATCCCTTTAAAAAAACCTCATTTTTTCCCGTCGCTTTTAACCGATATTTTGAACCATTCTCCAGAACAGGCAAGATGCCTGTTCCACAAAACATCAGGTTGCTTGTGGGGTGGGCATCTTGGCGTCCGAAAAACATCCTTTACCTGTAATCCGAAGCTTGAATATTCTTGAGCTTCGCAGCATATTTCATGCCGTATTCCGGGCGACAGAAGCGATCGAGCTGAGCCTCAAAGAAAGCCCGATTTGCCTTCAAATGCTTTGGATTCGGGTCATCTAAAGGATACAAAAGAGCAGTCCGCAAAGCTTGGAACACCGCCGAAGTAACGCAGTACATCGATCGCTGAAATGTCACCCCAATTTGATTGAGGATATCATCTTCGCCGCGACAGCGCTGTTTGTAGAAATCCTTCAAATACGGCGGCAGGAAATGCAGCATATCTTGTGCTAGCAAAGTCGGCGGAATCCCCGCCGTACCTACCGGGAATTTGTCTGCATACAAAACTCCGTAGTGGAAGTCTTTTTGATCGTCAGGAACTTCCTTAGCTTGAGCGTTGTAAGATTTGGTGCCTCGGAAGGGCGAAGTGCGATAAAATACAGCTTCCACGTAAGGTAAGGCTGCTTCGTAAAGCCAAGTAAAACCTTTAGATTTCGGGATGATTTCGTAGGTTTCACCGTCGATTTGAACGTGGTGGTAAATCGGGCGTCCGGCGATCGCAAATATGCCATTTACTAGGAAATCCATCGCCTGCGGGACTGTCGTAATTTTCCCTTCGTCGTACAAGTCGGAAACCTCAAAAAACACCGGCGCCATGACTTCCCAGAATAAACCGAGATTGCTGTAATAAGACATTTGGCGGCACTGTTCTAAAAACATTTCTGGAAATGCTTTGTGAAGTCCCAGCATGAACGGGTTTTTTTTGAAGTAAGCTTTAATTGCCCGATCGGCATTAGCCTTATATTCGTCACTGTCCAAATAAGGATCGAATTGATTGGTAGGCACGTACAAGCCCCGGTGCCAAAGCATTGACCTCATGCACTCTTCGGCAAATTCCATGTTAATGCGATCGTGCCACAAATGGTGAAACAGCCGCGGCTTTTTCCCAGTTTCTCCCTTTTCCATGAACTCCAAAAGTTCCGGGTGAACACTTCCAGTCCCGCGCCAAATCCGCAAATCTGCACCGTCGCCTGCATAGTGATTTTGCAAGTCTAAATACTCCTGGGGCAAGAAGTATTTAAAGAAAGGAAGCGGGTGTAAAAATACCCGTTCGGCGATATAAAGCAAATCCCGCCAGTAGAAATCCATCGGCACTGCGTAAGCTTTCCAGATAGCGATGATTTGCATCAGATTTTCCGGCGTATCTGGAATCATCGCGCCGCCAGCTTCCAGCCTGTGAATTACTTCGGCAAATTGGTGTTTGGAAGGAGGTAGTTTAGTTGCTGGTTTATTAGGGGTTTGTACCATTGTTTCTTCCTTTGATTGAGTGAATCTAAATATTTTGAATTATTGCCAAAACCTGCGATTCTTTAACTTCCAGGAATATCCTGGGAACCGATATCCAGGTCCGCGAGCCGTAAAATTGAAGGCAGAGCCTCCGGATCTGCGTTACCAGGCTCTGCCTGGTAACGAGTAGATTGTTAGTCTGCAGAGGCGGACTTCGTTTGTGTAGACGCGATTTGCATAGCCGAGTGTTCTAGGGGATAGCTAATAGCTATTTGGCTATTTCTGACCGCCGGCAGAGTAGCAAATATCGCATTTGTAGTTGATTCACTCCACTTGAGCAGCCAAGCCGGTTGAATCCCCAACACAAAAATGATGCCCGCCAAAACCAGCGCCGGCATATTTTCACCAAACGTAACGGGAGGGTAGTAAGCCGTGGCATTGTCCAACTTCCCAAAACAGGTGCGGTTGAGCAGAATCACAAAGTAAACTGCTGTTAAACCCGAAGCTAAAATGCACAGTAAAGTTGGAATTGGAAAGATGGAGAAACTGCCTTGAAACACTAAAAATTCAGCAACAAAACCCACCAAACCCGGAATTCCGGCGCTTGCCATGCCGCCCAAAACTAACAGGGAACTGGCAGTGGGTAAACCCCGCATCGGGTTCATCAAACCGTTGAGTACATCCAAATCCCGCGTGCCAACTTTGGTTTCGATGATACCTACCAAATAAAACAGCAAAGCTAAAATCAAGCCGTGGCTTACCATTTGCCCGACAGCACCGATTAATGCCAGCTTCGTACCCGCCGCGCAGGCAACGAGGATGTAGCCCATATGTCCGATCGAACTATAGGCTACCATGCGCTTGATGTCTTTTTGGGCGATCGCGCTCAAAGCACCGTACATCACGCTCACCGTCCCGATAATCGCTAAAGCGGGAGCTATAATCGACCAAGTTTCGGGAAACAACTGCAAGCCGAACCGCACTAAACCGTAAGTTCCCAACTTCGCCAGAATCCCTCCCAGCAAAATGGCTGTTGCTGGCGAAGCTTCGACGTAAGCATCCGGCAGCCAAGTGTGCAGCGGCACCAAGGGAATTTTAATTCCCAACCCAATTAGCAAAATTGTTAGCAGGATTAACTGCAAATTTCTCGGCAATTCTTGAGTGGTAATCGCAGTGTAATCGAAATTTAAAGACCCACTCAGCCAAGCAACACCCAAAAATGCTGCTAGCACTAAAAGTCCCGAAACAGCCGTGTAGATCAAAAACTTCATGGCAGCGTATTCTCGCTGCTTTCCGCCCCAAATCGCAATCAACAGGTAAAAAGGAATTAATTCTACTTCGTAAAACAGTACAAACAGCAGCAAATTTTGAGACATCAAAGCTCCGGCAATACCAGCATTGATTAGCAAAATCAAAGCGTAGTAAAGCTGGGGGCGCTCCATCTTTTCGCCAGTGCCGTAAATGACTAATAGCGTCAGCAAAGCACTTAAAACCAGCAGCGGCAAGGACAAGCCGTCAATGCCCAAGTTGTAGCTCAAACCTAATTGTGGAATCCAAGGCAAATATTCTTGAAATTGCAGTCCCGAATTGGCTGGATCGAATTGAGTCAACAGCCAGATATTCAAAATGAAAATAGCTGCCGCAAAAGCCGAGGCTATTGAACGCAGACGCATTCCATTGATATTTCCGGGCAGGAACCCGACTACCGCAGCGCCCAACGCGGGCAACCAGAGCAAGGCACTAAGCATAATGTGTGAAGTGAAGAGTGAAGAGTGAACAATCTATTTTGCAGCCTCTTGTCTTTGATAATTTGAGAGTTTAGATGTTAAACTTTTTCCCAATTATCAATTCCAAATTTCATCACGACTCAGAAAGAATAGTGACTCTGCCCGTGTCTAAATCGTAATACCCACCCACAACTTTCAGTTTATTCTCCGCAATTAACTTAGAGATAACTGGAGAGGCTTTCAACTTGTTAGCTTGGAGCAGAACATTGGCTTTTGAAGCATTTTCTAGCTTGTCGCCCGTTTGGTTTTTCGAGCTTTCTACAGCAGGCTTAATGGCGTCGAGCAAACTGCCAATCTGACCGGGAACTTGAGCTCCTTTAATGGTTGCGTCTACCGCACCGCAACGTTTATGCCCGATTACCACAAGCACTTTTGCTCCCAATACCAGCGTGCCAAATTCCAGGCTGCCAATTTCTTCGGGAGTAGCAACATTTCCGGCCACGCGACAGACAAATAAATCTCCCAATCCTTGATCGAAGATAATTTCCGAAGGAAAGCGGGAATCTGCACAGCCGAGAATAGCAGCAAAGGGTTTTTGAGCTACGGCAACTTCGAGAAGGCGAGGTAAGTCTTGGTTGGGACTTTGGCGTTTGCTGTCAACAAACCGTTTGTTTCCGTCGATTAACTTTTGGAGAGCTGCATCGGGACTCAAGTCACCTTGAGCAATTGCTGGTTCGGGTGCAGCCAAATCAGCGCCTGCTCGTGCTGCGAGTATCCCTGTGCCAATGGCTCCTGCGACAAATTTGAGTGAATTGCGCCGGGAAAGATTGAATTTGCTGTTATTTGAGTTCATTGATGTTGCCTTGTTGTATGTAGTTTGAAATCTTTGTTCAAGACTTCATGTTTTTAAGATTTTAGATTAAAACTGTCACCTAAAATCTTCAACCTTATATTTCTTTACCCGCCCACAATCAGCGACAATCGAGCTAGCAAAGGCCAGCTTACCAGCAGTCCCAAAAGTGCTACTCCCAACAGAATTGTCAGGGCGTAAAACTGAGTTTGACCCGTAACGTTGTATTTGAGGCTCTGCCCGCCGAAAACCGTTGCAAAACCGATTAAGTTCACGAATCCGTCAACAATATTGCGATCGACCCAGGAAATGATTTGCGAAACCAAACCAACTGCAAATATCACTGTCACGCGGTAAAGTTTGGCAGTGTAAAAGTCGTAAGCAAAAAAGTCTTGCAGGGCTTGAGAACCGATTCGCACCGGTTTTTCCCATTTCTCGTTCAGGTAAACAAATGCTCCTGCACCGATCCCGATCGCTGTTGACAAGACTAGCAGTGCAGTGGCGGTATAATTAAAACTCGCCCCAGGCAATAACTGCCACGTCGCCAGCACGTGCGGAACGTGCAAAGTAAAGCCCATTAAAACAGTCATCGGCAAGATGAAAGGCCAGTGAACTTCTGGCGAACGTTCGGTCATTTGCTTTGGTTTGCCGCCAAAAACTAAACCGAAGACGCGCACTAAGCCAAAAGCAGTGACGCCGTTTACAAACAGCACTATTCCTAACAAGAAAGGGTGAGTTTTCCAAAGCCCGGATGTGAAGTCTTCTAAAGCCCAGAAACAGCCGAAGGGCGGCAGTCCCACCAATCCAGCGCTACCGACAATAAACGATATGGCCGATATCGGCCGCTTTCCCCACAAACCGCCGAGAGCTCGGACATCCTGAGTGATGCTGTTCCAAACTACCGAACCGATGCTCATCACCAGCAAACCCATTGCGAAGGTGTAGGCAAATATCAATGTCAGGGCTGTCTGGGCTTGTCCGGTACCGACGGCGATAAATACTAAGCCCATGTAAGAGCTGACTATATAGGAAAGCGTGCGCTTAATGTCAATTTGGGCGATCGCAATTAATGAAGCACCCACCGCCGTCGCAGCGCCTACAATAATAGTTGTCGTCATCCCCGTCGGCGACAAAGCAATCACCGGCTGCAACTTAATCAAAATCCAAGCACCAGTTTCCACAACTACGGTGTTCCGCAAAATCGTCGCCGGCAGCGGGCCTTCCATCGCCTCATCCAGCCACAGGTGCAAGGGAAACTGAGCACATTTACCCATCGGGCCGGCTATCAAAGCTAAAGTCAGCAGTGTCGCTACAGTGGGGTCAAGCTTTGCAGTCTGGGCCCAAACCGCCAACTCGTCAAAATTCCAAGTTCCAGCCAGCGGCAGAATGGCAACTACTCCCATCAGCAGGAATAAATCTCCCACCCGCTTGGTTAAGAAAGCGTCGCGGGCTCCTGTCACCACCAAAGACTGATTGAACCACAGCCCGACTAGCAGGTAAGTACCCAAAGTCAGAACTTCCAAAATCATGTAGCTGAAGAACAGGGAATTGCACAGTACCAAGCCGCACATCCCCGCTTCAAACAGCCCCATCAGGGAAAAGAACCTAGCCCAGCCCCAGTCCATTTCCATGTAACCGAAAGCATAAATCTGCGCCAGCAAGTTCAGTCCGGTAATCAAAACTGTCGCGCCGACGGTGACAGCAGAGATTTCGACGGGAATGGTTAAGTCTAAACCTGCTACATTCAGCCAGGGAATCAACTGGTGTTGGGCCGGTTGGTTCCATATAGCTGTCAGGGCTATGACACCGTGTAAGAAAGCGAACAAGGTTAATATGGCGTTCACGTAACCGGATGGTCTTGGCCCCGTGCGGCGGGTAACTGCTGGAAACCACAGCATCGACAGAACTCCGCCGATGAGTGGATAGCAAGGTATAAACCAAACGGTCTGGAGTAAGATTTGAGCCATTGGCATTACCTGTAAAGGTTACAAAAATTTAAAATTATGAGAATAATTCCGATTGCGCTGACGACAGCACTGAAAAGCCAGAAGGCAGAAGTAAAGAAAATTTGGGGGTTTGCCTCTGAGTTGGTTCCCGTCGTCAAACCGAGCGCTTCAGAATCGACTTATTAATTTTATATTAAGTATTGCGGTAAATTTTCATATTTCGGATTCAGCATATTTATCTGTACCGATAAACTCTACTTATAGGTATATATAGGGGCGGGTTGTGTACAAACGAATATTTGTCGATCGCAAGTGCGATCAAACAATAATTTATTGCTCTAAAATATTAAAACCGATTAAAACCGCTCAATCTGCCAAGCTGATTCGGGAAGTTTGGCTTGGCGCTGTCCCATCGACCTTGCCCTAACATTCACTAGACCGATCGGCGTATTGAACAAGTCTACCAGCTCCGAAGAGCCGATCGCACTTTTGACAGCAGCAACCGGAAATTCCTTGAACAGCCACCTAGCCAGCCGGTAAAAATATTCCCCTGTTGTGAATTCTCGCATCAACTCGACACCGTGGAGTTCGTGCAAGTATTTATTAGATTCGCCGTACCGATACCATTGACTTTGCGACTGTTTTATGGTTGAACGGTGGCGGTGTCGGACGATCGCATTTTCCGCAAAATACATTTTATAGGATGTTTCCCGCAAAATCCGCCAACACAAGTCAGCATCGCCGCCACTGGTGAGGTAAGGGCGAAATAATCCTATTTGTTGTAAAACTAGCCTCCTTACAGCTAAGTTGGCGGTTTGACCGTAGGGACAAAAAGGGTGAGCGAGAGTATGTTTTTGAGATAAAGTATTTTGGCGATCGGCGTGCTGTTCTAAAATAGTTTTACCGGGCAATGCGAGTATTTCCCCAGCGCTAATTCCTATTTCTAAGTCCACAAATGGCTTAACTAAATTTTCCAGCCAGTCAGATTCCGGGCGACAGTCTGCATCGGTAAATGCAATGATTTCGCCTGTGGATGCGCGAATTCCTTGATTGCGGGCGGCGTAGGAACTTTGAATCTGATTTTCGGTGAGGTGGCGAATGGTTATTTGATTGAAATTGCTTCCTCCCCTTACCAAAGGGGGGACTGAGGGGGGGTTAGAGGCTGCTGTTTGGAGGATGGTTGAAGTGCGATCGCGACTTTTGTTGTCTACTAAGAGATATTCTACTCTGTGTGGCGCATAAGTTTGCGATCGCAGGCACTCGATCAACTGCGGCAAATCCATCTCGCCGTTGTAAACAGGCACAACCACCGAAACTTGAGGTAAAAAGCCGTCACTGTTCATTAGCCCTCTATGCAGCTTTTTGAGTCAATTAGGAGTAAAGTCATTCTTACTAACAAGTTTTATGGCCACTTAACTTATCGAATAATTTCTACTTCTGTGCCTTTCTCCACAAACTGATACAACTCCTCAACATCCTTATTTTCCAGCGAAACGCAGCCCAAAGTCCAGTTTGATCGATATTTTATAATATTATCCGAATTAGCAGGCACGCCGTGAATCCCGATTTCGCTGCCTACACTGTCGCCCCACCCAATTGTACCGTTTTGCTTGGCTTTAATATGTTTTCGCCAAGATTGTTTGGTTGGATAATCCAGCCACAAAAACTTTGACCAACTTTCGTGAGGGTACATATCTTTAATACTAAAAACACCTTCCGGCGTCCGCAAATCCCCTGCTTTTAATTTATCACCTGTGGGATTGCCACCAAATACTACAGGATAAGATTTTACTGGCTTTTTGCTATCGTATACAGTCAGCCTGTATTTTGATTTTTCAACTAAGATGGAAATTCTGTTTTTATCTAACTTATCTGGTTCGCCTAAAATTTGTATTAGCGGCTTGTCGTAGTTTAATAAATTATCGGGCGGGAATTGGGTATGCAAAATATTTAAATCATCAGCCGGACAGTTATTTAAGCATAAAACGTCTAAAATGTAGGGAATTGGAACAGCATAACCGACCCTAACGAGGTTCCAGTAAAAAACTGAGCTAGCAGCCAGCAAGAGAAGGCTTGTAGATGAAACTATTCTTGCCATATTGCCCCTGATTTTATTGGTTTCCATTGCATTAACTAGGGATATTATAGATTTTTAAGGGGTTGAAACTGCTACTTACTACAAAAACGCAGTCCCTCTCTAAAAGACTAAGAAATGTGGCTCAGCCCAAAAACGTGTTGCTTTAGCTTTAAACAGGCAAGATGCCTGTTCCACAACTCCATTCAGTTCTTGTGGAACAGGCATCTTGCCTGTTTCTCTTTCAAATAGTAGAAAATATCTCTTACATCCCCTGTGCAATCCGTCACCCAATCCGTTCTCAACTGTTCCCCGTCAACATCAAAATCATTAACACTAACACGCCGTTAGTTAGATAAAAGATTCCCACAACCTGAGTTTCCAACCAGCCGCACAGTTCTAGATGATGGTGGAGTGGAGCCATTCTTAACAGACGCTTGCCGATTCCATCAGGCCCTTTTGTAGCTTTGTAATAACCTACTTGAGCAATTACTGACAGCGTTTCAATAAAGAAAATCCCGCTGATAATTAATAATATCCAAAGGCTATTTGTTAATAAAGCTACCGCACCCAACGCACCGCCCAAAGCTAAAGCACCTGTATCGCCCATAAACACCTTGGCTGGATTGCGGTTGTGTGCTAAAAAACCGAGACAACTGCCGCTGATGCAAGCGCAAAATATCATTAATTCTGGCGAAGTTGAGGCTACAGATGCGCCCAATCCCAAAAGTGCGATCGCGCCCAAACCGCCCATCAACCCGTCAACGCCGTCAGTAATATTAGTAGCGTTGCTTTCAGCTACCAGCACAAAACCCGCCAGCGGCCAAAACAGAAAACCTAAAGGCAATACCCAACCGAAAGGCAAAGCAATGCTCGTAGAAATACCTGGTTCGCGGAACATCAGCCACATACAAAATAGAGCTGCAAAACCTATTTGCAAAGCCAATTTCATCCGAGGTGAAATACCTTTATTCGACTTGAGGCGCAGAATTTGCCAGTCGTCTATCCAGCCGATGAAACCGTAAGCTAAAGTTAAAGCCGATACGGCAACAACATCTAAGTTAAATCTAGACCAAAGCAAAGCTACTGCGACTCCTGCAGGCACAAAAAAGATGCCTCCCATTGTCGGCGTTCCCGCCTTTTTTAAATGAGCTTGGGGGCCGTCTTCACGAATTATTTGTCCTGCTTTTAATTGCTGGAGTAAAGGCACAACTACAGAGCCCACACCCGATGCAACTACAGCACAAACAGCTAGTGGCATAAATAGCGATGCAGGCGTATTTAAAAGTCTACCCGCTGCTACATCTAAACCGATCGCTACAATGCCGAGCCCCAAACCCAGCAGCAGGAATAAATTCCTGCCTGTAAGTTTGAAAGGCATAGTAAAAGGGATTTTCTCATCCACAAAGTTATCCATAACACTCCTCACCACACACTATTTGAGAATAAGCAATTGAAAATTGGGGAATAGGGTGCGATACAGGAGACTGAGAAATCTCTTAGTTTTTCTTCCCTGTTTCCGGTTGATGCCTTCACCCTTCTACCAGTTATTCTTCCCCTACACTCACATCCTCTTCTACTTCATCTTCTAAATCATCGTAAGGACTGTCGTCAACTGCCATAAGTTCAGAAATTTCTTCTTCGTGCAGATAGTCGGGTTCTTGGACATCCCTTGCTAACAGGCGATTGTTAGATTCCAACCAGTCTAAAAGAGAAGATTGCTGCTTTAATGGAATTACATCCGCAGGCAAGTGGCGAGGTATTTGACGCAGAGATGGGTTGTACATGATTCTTGGTTTTTAAAGACAAAGACGCGATCGAGTGGAGGTAACGTTTTGGCGACGGGCTGCTGCTTCGATCGAGCACTTGCCAATCGGGTATTTAGCAAGGCTAAAGCATTATACCACAGGCACTGTTTGGTTCCGGATCGGATAAGATGGGAGACCCAAAAGGCGATCGCCCCCAAGCATGGGCCTCAGGATAACACTAAAATCCGCTCTTGCCAATCCTTCTTTAGCCCTAAGCATTTTAATCCGAGACGATCGTCTTTAAGATATCGCGGGACACGCGGCGATCCTATTGTGCAAGCCTCCCTAACAGCAAGGCTTTGATTCACAACAGTCTCCTGGTTTTTCATCAAAGCCTGAGTCCCAATGCCCTCTGGCTTCTTCAGTCAACTCTCAAGCAATAAATCTCAGAATGGATATAACGGCAGCGGTTTTATACAACAAAGAGGGTTACCACACCGGAGGGAAAAAACTTCTGGGGCGTCATTCAGCCGGAGAAGGGTTTCTCAAAAGCTTAGTCCAACACGGAACCGCTGACTCTCTCTACTGTTGCGCCGATAGCGCAACAACCTTTAAGGAGTTTTGTTCGCACATCCAACCTTGGCTGCAAAAACCTCGGAAAGTTCGCTGGATTCCCATGGAACGACCGGATTTGCTATCTCAACCGGGCACAATTTACCGACCAGATCCAGTTTTGTCGCAGATGGTGTGGGCGCGCAGATTTGTCGATCAGCGGGCCTACAGCGTTTGCGGCGTTACTCACACGATCGGTACAAAATACATCATGGAGGCGATCGGCGATTTGATAACCGCACCCATGCAGCCTTGGGACGCCCTGATCTGCACCTCTACAGCCGTGAAAACAGCAGTAGAAGGAGTTATGAGGGAGTGGTCTGAATATTTAGCCCAGCGGAACGGCGGTAAACCGGAAATTTTGGTTAAATTCCCCGTTATTCCCCTAGGAGTCGATTGCAGCGCGTTTCCGCAGGGTGTGGAAGCAGTTAATAGTCGCCGCCAACTGCGACAAGAACTCGGCATTTCTCCCGAAGATATTGTTGTGTTATTTGTCGGTCGATTGACTTTTTCTGCAAAAGCTCATCCAGTACCCATGTACATCGCCCTAGAACGGGCATCACAACAGACAAAAGCCAAGATCCACTTAATTCAAGCCGGTTGGATCGAAGATCCGAGAGAAGAACCCGACTTTAAAAATAGCGCACAAATATTTTGTCCCTCGGTGAATGCTATTTTTTTAGATGGGAGACAGCCCGAAATTAGAATAAATATTTGGTCGGCGGCCGACATTTTCATTTCGCTGTCCGACAACATTCAAGAATCCTTCGGACTGACACCAATAGAAGCCATGGCGAACGGACTGCCGGCCATAGTCTCCGATTGGAACGGATACAAAGAATCTGTACGCCACGAAATAGACGGCTTCCGCATTCCCACACTCATCCCGCCCCCGGAATCTTGTTTAGATTTAGCCCTAAATTATCTTGACGGCAGCTTAAATTGGCCGACTTACATGGGTCACACTTCCCTCGCCACAGCAGTTGACATTGATGCTTGCACCCTGGCACTGTGCCAATTAATTGAAAACCCCGAATTGAGAAAGCGGATGGGGGAAAATGCGAGACAAAGGGCGAGGGAAATTTATGATTGGAAAGTAGTAATTGCTGCTTACGAACAATTGTGGCGGGAATTAGCAGAGATTCGCCTTGCGGCACCGGAGTCAGCACCTTTACAACCCGGGAAGCCGCCTTATCCCCTAGGCGACGATCCGTTTCGGGTATTAGGTAATTATGCGACTAGAAGTTTAAGCAATGAGATGATGCTGAGTCTGGGTGCGATCGCCACACCAGAACTTCTGAGAGAGTTGCAAACAATTTGGTTTACCAACTTCGGTCAGGACAGAAGAATCTCTGTTAACATTCAGATAGAGATATTGGATGCGATCGAGCAAAAGGGTGCTGTCAGCGTTGGAGAAGTTCTCAGACGTTATACCAAAAACGACCAAGAATTAGCAGCCCTGTATCGGACTCTGCTCTATCTGGTGAAATTTGGTATCTTAGTTATTAGTTGTTAATACTCTGCGGACTCGGCGATTAAAATTGCTACTACACAAAATTTCGTCCCTCTCGCTTGAGACTGAAGAAAAAAGCGGTCTGACTTTTGCCTGACGTTCGATAATTAATCCGTGTATTCGTGTCAAAATCCGTGTTCTTCCTTCTTAAATAATCATGCTTAGAAAATCTGCACTATTAGAGATAATTGCTGGTAAGAATCGTGGTTTGCTGGCGACTCCCAGCGACAAACAAGCGATTTTAAGTGCGATCGCCCAATTGGAAGATTACAACCCCACAACACGCCCTGTCGAAGCTGCAGAGCTTTTAAATGGAGATTGGCGGTTATTGTACACCACCAGCCGCGCCCTGCTGAATCTTGACAGTTTTCCCTTGGTGAAATTGGGTTCAATTTATCAATCTATCCGCGTCAAAGAATCTAAAATTTACAACATTGCCGAACTTTACGGTTTGCCTTACTTAGAAGGAATTGTCAGCGTGGCTGCGACATTTGAGGCGACTTCGGAACGGCGAGTGCAGGTGAAGTTTGAGCGGTCAATTTTCGGTTTAAGCAGGTTGATTGGCTATGAATCTCCTGTCAAGTTTATCAATGAGATTGAGTCTGGTAAAAAGTTCGCTGCTGTAGATTTCGGCTTCGATAGTCGCGAACAGCAGGGATGGTTGGATATTACTTATTTAGATAAAGATTTGCGAATCGGGCGCGGGAATGAAGGAAGTGTCTTTGTGTTGACAAAAGAGTGATTTTGTGCTGTTGATGTGCAGGGCGATCGCCCCTTAACTCCTTCTCAATTTATCTTTCTTTCAGCCGCGTTTATTCGCGTTCATCTGCGGTTAAAAATCAAAAATCTATCACTTTTGCAAACATTTCAAGACTTCATAAATATTGTTACTCCGTCAGTTTTGTCTGTTCTTTCTTTTCCGTCGGCATTGACTTTCTGACAGCTAGCACCAACTCTGCTTCGCTACATCGATACAAATCTCGCATTCGGAATACTTGCCAAACTTCCATCTTTGGCAAGGTTCGGCTTTTTTCCCAGTTGCGAATAGAAGACTCCGCGCATTCTAGTTCCCGTGCTACGTCTAAGATTGTCAGCCCTGCACGTTCTCTCAAGGCTCTCAAATCCATAGCGGAATAAACCTTTCAACATAAAAAACGTTAATGTTTAGCGCTAAGTATTGACGCTAAAGGTGAGTTTGGTGTTTAATCATAGTTGTAGAGGCGTTAGTCAATCCCCGCCAAGAGAGTTACTAACGCCCTTTCCTGTAGTCCATAGAGGATACTAAACCATCATGCCACAAAACGGTTATCAACAGGGATTCGCTGCGAATCCTGGGGCGATCGCGTACCAAAAACGGCTGTACCCTTGGGCGATCGCCAAACTCATGCCCAGTATGCAGCGGGCGATTGTGGGGCGATTTCGCAGTCGATCGGATGCTGACGGACACTTGCTGTGCCTGCGTCAACTGATGCCTCAAGCAACGCTTGTCGTAGTCTTTGACTTGCAACCAGACTAAAAGTAGGATTAACCCCCCGTGGTTGCCCCTCTAAGAGTAAGGTAGACACGGGGCATTACCCATGCAAGTTGTTCACAATTCATACAGGATTGCTATATATATTTAAGTTAGTTACTCATTATCAGATATTTGATTTCCCCAAGCTTCACAGTTATGGTAAATTCTCACAAATCATATAGCAAGCCTATATGATTTGTGAGTAAATTAAGATCGCCCGTTAATCCAAAACAATATAACTGAAGTACGCACGAGCGCAGCTATCCCGTAGGGAATCGCCTACAATAGAATCAACACTTCTCCTCTCAAGCGCCATGCAAATTGTTTTGTCACCTGAAGTCGAAGCCCTCGTGCAGCGTCAACTCACGACTGGCAAATACAAAAGTGCGATCGAAGTCATCCTCGCAGCCATTCAACTCCTCGAACAACAACAAGAAGACATTTATCAAGGACGACTGCAAGAACTTCAACGAGACGCATTGATTGGCCAGCAAGCATCCCAACGTGGTGAAGTCGTAGACGGTGCAATCGCAATCGCACAAATTCGCACCAACCTGCGATCGCGCTACAGTTCATCCGAAGCATGACTCCTAAATTTCGCCTCACCGAACCCGCAATTCAAGACATCGAGCAAATTGTAGACTACATCGCTCGTCAATCGGGACTCGATATAGCCGATCGCTTTTTAAGCAAGATCGACGCAAAATTTGCCAAAATTGCTCAGTTTCCCAACCTGGGACGACAACGAGACGAAATTTTACAAGGTCTACGCAGTCTTCCGATGGATAACTATCTTATACTCTATATGCCGCTCGGACAGGATGTAGATATCTTTCGATTTGTCAGTGGTTATCGAGATTTATCAGCCCTGTTCACCGATGTTGATGATTGAATTCAATTCATCTCAGAACAAGAGATAGTTTGGGGGCAGAAACTCTTATGAATTTTTCATAAAAAGTATCACAAAACCTTACCACAAACCAACAACATCACACCCAAAAATGCTCCGACTCTCGCAAACCCAACTCAAAATCCTCGAAGAATGCCCCCGCAAATTTCAACACAGCTACCTCGAACTACTCGCCACCACCGCCTCCCCAGAACACAAAGAAAAACTCACATGGGGAAGCCACTTTCACCTATTAATGCAGCAGCGAGAACTCGGACTTCCCATTGAATTTATCATCCAACAAGACCCCGAACTCGGACGCTGTGTGGCAGCATTTATCAACACCGCACCCGAACTTTTCACCGATTCAGAAAATAGCGACAACATTTTTCGCCAAGCCGAACACCCCCGCACCCTAATTTTCCAAGACTACCTATTCACCGTTATCTATGACTTGCTAATAGCAGAACCCAACGCCGCCCAAATTCTCGACTGGAAAACCTATCCCCGCCCTCAAAAATTAAAATGGATAGCCGAAAGTTGGCAAACTCGCCTCTATTTATACGTCTTAGTAGAAACCAGCGACTATTCCCCCGAACAAGTTTCCATGACATACTGGTTCGTACAATTGCAAGGAGAAGAACCGCCGCAAAAACTCACATTTTATTACAGCCAAACAGAACACGATCGCACAAAACAAGATTTAACCCACCTATTGCACCAGCTAAGCGAGTGGCGACAGCGCTATACCGAAGGCGGCGAATTCTGGCCCCAAGTAGAAATTAGTTCCAATTTGTGCGATTCCTGTCAATTCGCCACTCGCTGCAACCGCACACAAGACACAAAAACTCCCTCACAAGATATTCTCGCAGAAACTCCCACAGATTGGCTACCAAATCTTGCTATAATCGACGAAATATATATTTAACAGGACTACTGCAAAGTGTCACAAGCGCGATCGACTTGTAGAGTGCGTCAGAGTTGCATTATCACTCGATAATTAAGGGTTTGATCCTGACGCACCTTACCATATATGCCACTCGCGTAAGTTTTATTTAACATACAAAAAAGCCCCCAGATCGGTGGTCACAATCTAAAATCTAAAATCTAAAATCTAAAATCTAATGGCAGAAACCCCTCAAAACTGGCCAAATCAACTCTTACCCCAACCCCCAGCTTGGCTGATCCAAGCTGTCAGAAACCACGCACCAGAACTCCCCGGAAACTATGCCGCCACACTTCTCTGGTATAGAGGAATTCAAAACCCTGAACAAATACCCGGTTTCTTAAATCCCAAACTTTACCAACCAGCAAGTCCCTTTGAATTCGGACTAGAAATGAACTGGGCGATAGAAAGAATCCAGCAAGCACGAAACAGCGCAGAAAAAGTCGCAATTTGGGGAGACTTCGACGCCGACGGCATTACCTCAACCTCCGTTTTGTGGGATGGACTAGGAGAATTTTTTACTCAAAACGACCAATTAACTTATTACATTCCCAATCGCTTAACCGAATCTCATGGACTCAATACCTCGGGAATAGACGCATTAGCCAAATCGGGAATTAGCTTAATTATTACCTGCGATACTGGCAGTACAAACATCGCCGAAATCGAATATGCCACCAGCTTAAACATCGATACAATTATCACCGACCATCATACATTACCGGACGATCGCCCGCCAGCTACAGCCATTATCAATCCCCGCTACTTTCCCCCAAACCACCAACTATTTAACCTTTCAGGAGTTGGAGTAGCTTACAAATTAGTTGAAGCATTATATCACACATTACCGGATATTCCGCAGCGCCCGCTCACAGATTTATTAGAATTAGTAGCGATCGGCTTAATTGCCGATTTAGTCCAACTCACAGGAGACAGCCGCTACCTAGCACAAATCGGCATCCAGCAACTGCAAAAACAAATCGCAAACCCCACCCGCCCGGGAGTTGCAAAATTGCTCGAACTGTGCAAGAGATCGGGCGATCGCCCAACCGACATTTCCTTCGGCCTCGGCCCCCGAATCAACGCCGTCAGCCGCATTCAAGGCGATGCCAGCTTCTGCGTAGAACTTCTCACCAGCCGCGACAAAAAACGCTGCGAAGAACTAGCAAATTTAACCGAAATTGCCAACTCCCGGCGCAAATCTTTACAAAAAGATGTTGCCAAAGATGCGGCCAACAAACTAGCCAAACTCGACCTTTCAACTACTAGCGTCATTGTCCTCAGCGACCCGCAATGGCCCGTAGGTGTATTAGGATTAGTAGCGGGACAAATCGCCCAAGAATACGGTCGCCCCGTGATTTTATTCAGCACAGAAGGAAGCGAAAAAATTAATGAAAATTTTCCAGAAATGCAATTTACCTCCTTCTTAGATTCAGAATCACCAACACTTTCCCCATCCAACATTGCCAGGGGTTCCGCACGTTCCGCCAATCAAATCGACCTTTACCAATTAGTCAAAGATCAAGCGCATTTATTGCACAGATTTGGCGGTCATCCTTTCGCCGCCGGATTGAGTCTCCCAGTTGAAAATATCCCCCTATTTACAGATGCGGTAAATCAGCAACTGCGACAACAATACAGCACCGATAGTTTAACAGCAGCCCCCGTTCAAGCCGACTTAAAAATTACTGTCTCCGAATTAGGCAAAGACTTATTTCAAGAATTAAAATTGCTCGAACCGTGCGGTATGGGCAACCCCGCACCCAAATTGCTGATTGAAAACTGCTGGTTTGAGAATCTGTGGAATCAAAAAATTAAGGATTTGAAAGGGCAAAAAGTAGAATATATCAAAACAGAATTTACAATTAGGGACGAATCTAGCGATACGGGATTTCCCGGCATTTGGTGGGGACACAATCAAAATGAAGTTCCCCAAGGCCGCTGCGATGTCACCGTTGAACTCGATTTTAATACTTACAAATCGCGGTATGAAGTGCGCCTCGTATCAGTGCAAGAACGCACGGAAGACAACCAAATAAATTCTCAGACTCCAATAGATTGGATTGTAGACTGGCGCAATAGAAATAACGATGAAGAGTTATTAGGCGCTAGCACAAACTTAGAATCTCAAATGCCGATCGACAATCTAGTTGACAATTCCGAAAAGGTCGAGCGCGAAAACTCGATCGTCCTCAAAGAATGCCCCGCAAGCTGGGACGAACTGCGGATCTGGTTTCGGCAAGCACAGTACACTCAGAAAAAACTCGCGATCGCCTACACATTACCCCCCCTGGTACCCCCACAGCAAATCTGCCAACAGCTAATCGGCATCGCCAAATACCTCAGCCGCACCAACAAACCCGTCACCAGACAGCAACTCCGCCAAAAACTCGGCATCAGCGACACATCGCTGCAACTAGGGTTCAAAACCTTAACATATCTCGGTTTCCAAATCCATTACCGCGATCGAGCTTTCCACATCGCCAGACAACCCGAAACCGCACAGCACCAAGACGCGCCCGATCTAATCCCCAAACCCTTATTAGATAGCCAATCCATTCAATTCTCAGTGCCAAATTCCCCGATTGCCGCACGTTTTGCAGCGCAATTCCTAGCAGCAGTCTCCGAAGAACAATTCCGGCGGAAATATTTCTGTGAAGTACCCCTCTCAACCATTGTGTCGATCGCCCGAGAGACCGTTTTCCAAGAAGATTCTACAGCAAATCCCTTCTAACTGATATCTAGCACCATTGGTAAGCACAGGCAGGATGACAGTTCCACTCATGAGATAACTTTTCTTGTGGAGCCCGCCCTCGCTCGCGCTGGTGGGGCGGGCTTTGTGGCTTGTGAAGCGAGACAGGTTGTTGTGGATCTGGCTTAACAGGCTTATTCCTGACACGGATGCCACATCTCAGTTCTAAGAAATATCTTACTTCTGAATTCATCCCGATAAAATAAGGCATAGGGCAATGGGAGTTATCCGTTGCGAGTCAGGCCGAGAACTCATAACTCCTAACTCACAGGCCAAAACCCAAAACTCCCCACCGCCAAACTCGATCGCCCATCTCCAATTTAAAACCCCTATGCTTCTCTGTCCCCGCTGCCAATTTGAAAATCCCAATCCAAACAAGTTTTGTCAACAATGCGGAAATTCCCTAATTTACAAACCTTGCCACGAATGCGGTGCCCAAGTCGCTTTTAGCGCCAAAGAATGTCAGAATTGCGGCGTCGCAACAGGTCAAGTGTGGCGGGCCATTATCTGCGGTCGATCGAATTTTCCAGCAGTCGAGGCAGACGAGTCCACCCTACCCCCAGCCGAGTTTCCCCAAAAACCAGAGAGGGTTCCAGAAATCGCATCGCGCCAAAACTCTCCTAAACCAATCACAGACGCCATTAAAACCGAAATAACCACCCCAGCCGAACCCCCAATAGCAGTCGCATCAACTTCTCCACAGCCAAGCGACGGCGAATTCAGCAGCACAGAAATTGACCCTGTGGTAGGCGTGGGGGCGATCGCACCAGCATCCTTTCAAACAACCGAAAAAAGCTCTACTACAGCACCAGAGCGCGAAATAACCCCATCTGAGCAGAATTTTACAACCGCACCCCAGCCTCAACAAATCCAGGAAGCAACCGAGAACCCCGACAGCCCAAACATAGCTGACACCTCCCCTCCGTCTCCAGAAGTCCCCATCCCCAATTCAGAATATTTAATACCTTCCCAGCCAGCCGGAGCTTATTTAGACACTCAGCAGCGCTACCAACTCCTAGAAACCGTGCCGCCGAGAAAACGCTCAGACACAGTAGCAGTAACAGTATTGGACTGTCAGCCGCTGGAAATGTCACCCCTCAAAGCCATGCTAGCAGCCAACTCTGCCAGCGTCGCCAGACGAACATCCCCCTATACCGCAGCAATCAAAGGCGGAGAAAATTCAACCAATTCCGCCTTAGCAGAGCTTTGCCAAGGCATAGCTGAACCTTATCTGGCACTGCGGTGGCAATTCTCTCAAAACCTGCCAGTCATTCACGATAGCTGGTCAGACAACGAACAAGCAGTCCTGCTGCTAGAAGACTGCTCCCAATGGCCGCTGCTGGTAGAACGCTGGAGTCAACCCGAAACTTCCACCCAGCAAATTTTATACTGGCTGCACGAAATGACAGAACTGTGGGCTGCCCTAGAACCCTGGCGCTGTCGGCAAAGCTTGTTGGAACTGACAAATTTGCGAGTCAACCCCGACTCTTCCTTTTCCTTGGCTTCTTTGCGACTGCAATACCTCTATCCCGAACCCGCCGGCTCAAACCTGCAACTGGTAGATTTGGGGCAACTGTGGCAGGTGATATTTAGCCAGTCCGATCATCGCACTCAGTTTGGCGCATTGCTCGAACTCTTGCAACAAATGTACAGAGGCGAGATTAACACAATCGAAGAATTGCGATCGCGCCTAGAAACTGTTCCCCTCGAACTCCAACCCGCACCTTCACCAACCTCAACCCCGACGCGCGGGCCTTTCCGCAGCCCAGACCAGTCCCCCCCCGACGTTGGCGAGGTCTTAACCCAGCCCATGCCAGTCCAGATTTACAGCTTAGAAGACGCAGGTCTCACCGATGTTGGCCGCACGCGCGACCACAACGAAGACTTCTTCAGCATCTGGACTCAGCTCAACAAACTCGAAAGCTCCTTCGGTCGCATCTTTCAAACCAAAGGGCTTTACATTCTCTGCGACGGCATGGGCGGACACGACAGGGGAGAAGTAGCCAGTCAACTAGCCGCTGAAACCCTCAGAGAATTTTTTCAAACCCGTTGGGAAAATCAACTACCTCCTGCCGACACCATCCGCGAGGGAGTCCTGCTAGCCAACAAAGCCATCTTTGAAATCAATCAAAAGGACGGACGCTCCGGCAGTGCCCGCATGGGTACAACTCTAGTCGCAGTCTTAGTTCAAGACACCAAATTTGCCGTTGCCCACGTCGGCGACAGCCGCCTCTACCGACTGAGAAAGGGACAAACCCTAGAAAAAATCACCTCAGACCACGAAGTAGGGCAGCGCGAAATAAAGCGCGGGGTTGACCCGGAAACTGCTTATGCCCGTCCCGACGCCTATCAACTAACTCAAGCCATCGGCCCGCGAGACAGTAATTTTCTCAAGCCCGACGTGCAGTTTTTAGACTTGTGCGAAGATACTTTGTTGATTTTGGCGTCCGACGGTTTGACAGATAATGATTTGTTGGAAACTCACTGGCAAAACACTCTCGAACCTCTGTTCAATCCCCAAGCCGATCTCGACCAGGGAGTTGCCGAGTTGATTGAACTGGGCAACAAACGCAACGGTCACGACAATATCACGGCAATTATCATTCGGGCGCAGGTAGGCGCATTTCGATTTTAGAATTTGGATGCTCCAAACTTTTTCTTGGCGTAGCCCAAGCCAGCGACTGCCAGAGTTAAACCTGCCATTGTTCCAGGTTCAGGAACAGCCTCTGAGTTTTCAGAACCAGGCTTGACTTCCTCTGCTATTACATATCCGCTGTTGAGGTAGCTTCCGTTTGATTGAAAACCATTTTGCAGCCAGCTCATTCTAGATCCTGGCCCGTCGCTATTCCCAAATATGACCAGATTTGGAGGTGTTCGTATATTTCCAAATGCCCAATTTCCCCACAGATTGGGTTCTTCGGAACCGAAAGGGGAAAAACTTGCCGTAACAACTTGTAATTGCGATCGGTCAAACGGTGCCCACAAGAAAGGTGAAAGCCTTGTACCCCTGTCGCCAACTGTAGCCTGGGACAAGTTCCACGACAGCCCGAGTAAATTTACCGCAAAATTCTGTACTACAAACCTTTTATCGCTGGCCTTAATTTCTAAAGGAGGTGTTCCCACACTTCTTGAAGGAAAAATAGCTTCATAAGGAGTCGATTCATCATAGCTAAAAGAGCCTACAGCTACAGGAGTTTCAGTGTCCTGAAAAAAAGTTAATTTCACTGATGCAGCCTCTGCAGATTTGACTGCGGTCGCCCCCAATCCCAAAATAGCAGCAACAGCCATTTTTTGTAAGTTTTTAGTCATTGTTATTCCGTCCTTAATTTTGATAGGATTAAGTAGATATGCTTGGGTAAAAAGCTCGCTCTATTTATCAGCAATAATATGAAAAATATTTTACAAAAATGAGAGAGCGATTGCATCTTTATGCAATTTTTAATAAAAAATGTGCTTTAATCAAGATTTGATGAAGCTCAGGGCTAAAATCTTAGTAATAATACCTATGACGCGAACGATGCAACAGATCGATTTCTAGTAAATTTACGGTTAAACGCTGCAACAGAGCTAGTTATTAGTTCCTCGTTCAATAGCCAGCTATTACAGTTGGCACTGGGCAAAAGAATTGCCCAGCCAGAAGCGGGGCAACTCCTGCTAGTTATTAGCAGATTAACCACATCCATCAAAAATGCTGCTGACTCTTTTAGACCCAGAAAAACAGACCCCCCTGCAACAGTGGAGTTTCGAGAGCGAATCCATTATTCGCATCGGCCGCTCTCCAGACAATCACGTTGTGATCCCTAATGCTCTAGTGTCGCGGCAGCATCTGGAACTGCAAAGAGTTAATAACGGGAGAGCCAGTCAGTGGTATTTAGTCAATTCGGGGACAAATGGCACTTTGGTAAACGGTATTCTCATGTCTCAGGGTTGGATATCCGACGGTGCCCTGATCCAGTTGGCGCGGGGCGGCCCTATTCTGCATTTCCAAGTTATTACTATTGAAGTCGGCGGCAAGATTGAGGCAAACCCCACCGTCAATCTCGCCCCCCCGAGGTGTACCCATGCGGGAAACCCGCCGGGGAATTTATTCTGCATCCACTGCGGCGAACCGATTAAAGTCGATCGCACGGTGCGCCACTACCAAGTGCTGCGAACTTTGGGCCAAGGGGGTATGGGAACAACCACTTTAGCCTGGGATCGAGATAAAGCGAAAGCTCAACAACCCGGAAGTTCCCCCGCAGCTTCTCTGGTAGTCCTCAAGGAAATGAATGCTGACATGGCTCAAATAGTCAAAGCTCAAGAACTGTTTGAACGTGAAGCTAAAACTCTCAAGGCCCTCCACCATCCGGGAATTCCTCAGTTTTTTGACTTTTTTGTGGAAGGGGGCAAAAAATACTTGGTGATGGAAATGCTCCACGGCGAGGATTTAGAAAAACGCATCTACAACCGCGGCCCTGTTGCTCCCCAACAAGCAATAGAGTGGATGATCCAAACCTGTGAGGTTTTGGACTACATTCACTCTCAAAAACCCCCGATCGTCCACCGGGATATTAAACCTGCTAATTTGCTGGTGCGGCACCGCGACAATTGCATTACAGTGCTGGATTTTGGTGCCGTTAAAGAAATCGGCACTCCTCCAGGGACTCGCATCGGCGTTGAAGGCTACACCGCACCAGAACAAGACCGGGGACAGCCTCTGCCTCAGTCGGATTTATATGCTATTGGGCCTACTTTGATTTTTTTGCTGACGGCCCAAAGCCCTCAAAACTTTTACGGGAAAATAGCTGGAGGTTACGGGTTTAAGATCGAAAATATTCCGACGATCGCCCCCAAGCTGCGAGAGACCATTTTGCGAACCACGGCAGCTAAGCCTGGGGATCGCTTTCAAACTGCTCAACAATTAGCTCGAGCTTTAGCAGCTTCTCTTTAATAGAAGCCACAAGTCAAAAGTCACAAGTCAAAAGTCATTAGGAAGAAGGCAAAGGGAAAAGGGAAGAGGGAAGAAGCTAGCAACGGTAAATTTATGAAATAAAATTTACCCGATCGCCTCGAAATTTCTCTCCGACACCCCAGTCCTCCGTCTCCTCTGTTATTCCTCGTCCCAAGCTTCTACAGCTATCAACTCGCTCACGGGGTCTTGCATAGAAAAATCAAACTCTAGCAATTGCTGTTTCCAGTACGGCCATTCGTCGCCGTAAAGCAGAGCAATTTTCCAAATGCTGTCTGTAGGCTTGATAATGTCAGACGTGACAAGAGAATGCACCTGACGCTGGAACTTAACCATCGGCTGTATAACCTGCTGGCTCATAATACCTCTTGAATTGTTTAAATCTTGTGTAATTACAACTTCCCAGCTCACACTTGTTACCGCAGTTTCGCTAAGAACAGTCTCGCCAAGATACGTGTAGATTTTTGTCGGGAAGCTACATATTCAACTTGTATCTTAACACTGTTCGTTTTGACAAGGGCCTATAAGCAGGACTGAAGAGTCAAGACCGACTTCAAAGAATTAATCATCTTTAAATTGTCCCGCTATATGCTGTCCATCGACAGTGGGAGGTTTGCCGCCTCGATTGTTTCCACATCGTTGTTTCCACATAGTGGCAGATGCAAGGGCTACGTTCGGCTTGTTCTTGACAAGGCTGAGTTTGCGTAGGAGAAACTGCAACTACTGCTCTTTCGCTGCTACAGCGTAATTTCCGCTTTCCTGCGGGTAAACCACACCTGTTTCACCTTCGACGCTGGGTTCGCTGTGAGAGTGGGGTCTGAGCTACATAAACTGATTATAACTCTACTCACCGCAAAAGCGATCGAAAATTGTTGGATACTGTTGATCGCCACCCCTAAATGTCGATCGAACATTCTAGGCTGTCCCACGCGGACCCGCAGGCAAGTTCCAAACCCATCGTCCGTCTTGATTCAATAAATCTCAAATCTCAAATCTAAAATTGTATGACTTGGACAAGGCGACACATTCTCACTCTGGCTGATTTTACCTCGGACGAATACGATACGGTGCTGCAAACTGCAGCCAGTTTTCGGGAGGTGCTCGGCCGCCGCACGAAGAAAGTGCCGGCCCTGCAGGGTCAAGTGGTCGCGAATTTATTTTTTGAGCCTTCTACCCGGACTCGCAATAGTTTTGAGTTGGCGGCGAAGCGACTGTCAGCGGATACGCTGAATTTTACCCCGGGAAGTTCTTCTCTGACGAAGGGGGAGACTATTCTGGATACGGCTAAGACTTATCTGGCGATGGGAACGGATTTGATGGTGATCCGGCACGAACAAGCTGGAGTTCCCAGCACAATTGCTTCGGAAATGGATCGCTTGGGTTCGAGAGTCAGCGTTCTCAATGCAGGAGACGGGCAGCACGAACACCCCTCACAAGGTTTGCTAGACTTATTTACTATTTGTACTCTGTTAGATACCGAACGTCCGCGGCTGGAACTTTTAGCGGGTAAAAAAATTGCTGTGGTGGGGGATATCTTGCATTCGCGGGTGGCTAGGTCTAATATTTGGAGTCTAACGGCTTCTGGGGCAGAGGTTCATTTAGCCGGGCCCCCGACTCTGCTGCCGCTGTTGTTTGCTGAGTGTGGCGATGGTAGGGAAGGCAAGTTATTTTTGCACTGGCAGCTTGAACCTGCTTTGGCAGATGCTGATTTTGTGATGACTTTGCGGCTGCAAAAGGAACGGATGAGTGACCATTTGCTGCCGAGTTTACGAGAGTACCATTCTTTGTACGGGATTACGCGCGATCGGCTCAAACTCTGCAAGCCGGATGTGAAGGTGTTGCACCCTGGCCCAGTTAACCGTGGCGTGGAAATTAGTTCGGATTTGATGGACGATGCCCAGTTTAGCCTGATTTCTCAGCAAGTTACCAGCGGCGTGGCGGTGCGGATGGCATTACTTTATCTGATCGGCGGCGGTAAAGTTTAGGCTGTTAATTGTTAGTCATGAATTTCGGATATTCGATTATTTTCAGCCTCGATCGCCTGTTTAGAATAATCGTTACCCAGTATTGCCGGGTAACGATTAAAACTCTTTCTAGAAATGTAAAGTGCTCTAGTTAAGAGTTAGGAGATCCAGGACGCAGACACCCAGCCACCGCCTTTGAGTTGGGCCCAGCCGTTTTTGTAACGACCGGTCAATTTGACGTGGTCGCCATAATATAACTTGCCGATTACATGAGAACAGCCATTGGGACGGTTGCGGATATTCAGTCGGCTGCCATTCGTGACAACTTTGGCGTAGCTGTGATGGCCGTGATGGCTTTTCTTGCCGCAGCGGGAGTAGCAAGCGGCCTGGGCTTCGCCACCGACACTCAGAACAGATAAAGCTACTGCCATACCTGCAACACCTATCCATGCAGAATTAGGAATTTTCAAGCCCAGCTCGTCTAAGGACTTGACTTGGAGTTCGGACTCTGGAGATTCATAAGCAACAAAAGAGTGGCTCAATGCTAGTGCTTCCATAGTTTCCTCGTAATTGTTTTTAACATTTATTGGTGCAGACTCAGGTCGAAACCTCCATTAACAGTCCAAACTATTAACTTATGTTTCATATAAGGCACATGAGGGCGTTACGGTTTTGCTTTTGCGTAGTATCCGCCAATTTGCCTCAACCCTGCACAGGTATATCATGTCATCTAAGTAGCTTTCCGGAACAAAAAATAAATAAAGTTTACATCTGCTGCTCAAAATTTTGGCGACCCGGATAAGTAGGAGGGCCGAATTAAAGTTAACTGTGTCATTCAAAAGGGAAAAAAGTAATCGCTTGGGGTTTGAGATTTATTATACTGAGTTGCGAATGACACTACTTATTTGCGTGTGCTTATTTATTGAGTTGCTACAGCAATATCGGCAGTTAATTTGCTCGAACAAGCATCCTGCTTGTCTTCAATCACGCTCTTAATTTGGTTCGAGCGAGTTATATTGTAGCCGATCGCACTCGTGCAGAAGTTCGGGGTGATGGCGTCGGGCCCTCGCCCGTGCTACAAGATGGGTCTCAACATTAGCCACCCCGTTTCCCGGACAAGGATGCAAGATCGATCGCGACTTGATTTGTGTCAAGATCGATTAACTTCTCCACCACCACCACTTCTTTGGCAATGAACTCTAGCGCTGCACTTTCGATCGGCACAATTCCTCAACGCCATGAATCAGACAGCTTCGCCATTACCTTAGCGCCGTTGTCTGTAGAGGAAATATACGCTTTGGCAGATGACCCTGCGAACGGAGCCGTGGTAATGATGAGCGGTACAGTCCGCAACCAAACTGACGGTCAAGCTGTAGTTTCCCTAGAATATCAAGCCTACGAACCTATGGCCGTGCGAGTATTCCAGCAAATCGCTACGGAAATCCGCCGCCAGTGGACCGATGTCAATCGGGTCGCCATTCACCACCGCGTCGGACACTTGCAGGTGGGCGAAATCAGCGTACTGGTGGCTGTTGGCTGTCCCCACCGGGGGGAGGCCTTTGCAGCTTGCCAGTACGCGATAGATACGCTCAAACACAATGTACCGATTTGGAAAAAGGAACATTGGGCCGACGGTTCTAGCAGTTGGGTTAGTATTGGAGCGTGCGAGGTTGTCGGGCATTAGTAAGCAGTCAGCAGTCATTGACTGTTTGATGACTGAAGCCGATCGCAGTTTCCGAGCGCGGGAACCAATCGGGATCTGCTAGCGTCAAAAAGTGTGGAATGTTCGATGAGCCAATTCCACCGATGAGCGACTTTATTTCCGTGTCCTGGTCTGCGGTTGTGGCGACCGTTCAAAGAGTGCAATTGCCAGCCGAAAAACTATCTAATTATGACTTGGTATTGCGTTGTCAGGAAGGAAATCGACCTGAGAGCACTGCCTTTTCAGAACTGTTGAAGCGGTATCAGTCCCACGTAGACAGGGTACTTTATCACTTGGCCCCTGACTGGCAAGACCGAGCAGACTTGGCTCAGGAAGTGTGGATTCGAGTGTACCGCAATATTAACCGCTTGCAAGAGCCTGTTAAATTTCGGGGCTGGCTGAGCCGCATCGCCACTAATTTGTTTTACGATGAGTTGCGGAAGCGCAAGCGGGTGCGAACTCCGCTGTCCCTCGACGTACCCCGTACTCTGGAAGATGGCGAGGTGGATTGGGAAATTCCGGCAGACAGTCCGGGGCCTGATGAAGATTTGACGACTCGAGAATTTTACGACCAGTTGCGGGTGGCGATCGCCGATTTGCCGGAAGTATTCCGCACGACAATTGTTTTAAGAGAAATTGAAGGTTTAGCCTATGAGGAAATAGCCGAAATGACCGGAGTTTCTCTGGGAACTGTCAAGTCGAGAATTGCTAGAGCTCGCCAAAGATTGCAGTTGGAATTGCAAAAATATCTTGATGGTAATTAGCAATAGTCCTTTTAGAGGCAGAGCAAGAAGATTTGGTGATGTTTGCTGTCACATCAAAACTTCTTTTTTAAAATATAAAAAAGCAGTAAATCATTCTAAGCGCGGGTGCGTCCTTTCTCCAATTAAAGCAATTTTGAAATATGAATTATAACTTTGAATCGGATAAAAATCAGAATCAGCAAGGTATCGGGGATTCACTCGCTGAAACTCAAGCTAACAACAATTATCCCCAGGGGAATGTAACTACTATGATGCGCGATCGCTTTGAATTGCTGAGTGCCTACCTCGACGGTGAAGTGACGGCGACAGAACGTCGGCAAGTTGAGGAGTGGCTGGCAAATGACCCCACTACGAAACGTTTGTACTCGCGACTGCTGATGATGCAGCAGAGTTTTCAGGCAATGCCGGTGCCTGCTGCGGAACAATCTGCACAAGAGTTGGCGACGAAGGTTTTGCAGCGGGTGGAACGCAAGCCGAAACAAACTTGGATTTTGGGTGGAGGTGCGATCGCAGCTTTGTTGATTGCGCTAGTCTCTGGTGTCGGTGGCGATCGCCAATTGTTTGCTCCCCAGTTTGCTCGATCGCCCGTTCCGGGTGAATCGGACGGTTTGATTATGGCTTTGAACGAGCCTCTGGTGGAGATTGTTAATCCTAACGATTTGATGCTTGGGGTGAATGCACCGATAATGGATATTCCCAAAGTTCGTGTAGCAACTCCTCAAAAGTAATTGCCAAAGGCGCAGTAGGATTTCTGTTTTGAGCAATAACGGAAGTCGCTAAGCTCCCTAAAAAAGGGGGCTTTTTGCCGTTTTTCCCAGTTTTTCAAGGTGGATATATCCTTTGACACTTTCCTGGCTTTGAATGAGAAATTGTGGGGCGATCGCATCTTAATATCGGACTAGGCAGCTAGTGGAATTAGAGCAGGCGATCGCACTTGTCATCGGTTTTTTGCAGCTTTGCGATCGGCAACAGCAAAGTCTCCTCAATTTCCTGCCGCACAGCAGAAGATACATTACAACCGCTATTGAGGCAATCTACCAGCAATTTATTAGCATCGTAATACTTCCTCAGCAATGACTTTTGCTCTTGGCTGAACTGCCAATCGTGACCTATATTGCGATACTTAATCATCAAATTTATTAATTGCTGAGTCCAATCTTGACCTTTAGCATTCCACCACTCCCGCTCGCTTCTCCACCACTCCTGTATTCTGTTTGTATATGCTGAATCATATAGTTGGTCTCTGAGCTGTTGCAGAGATTGCTTCAATTCTGGTTCCAGATTTAAATTGAGAGTAAAGGCGAGGATAGAGAGAAGATTGCGACCTGATGCAGCAGCATAAGTATAGGGAATATTAAGGTCAATTGCATAAAACATTGCAACATCAAGAACAATATCAGTAGCCAAGTCAGAGTGGCGTTCAGTAGCCAAGGCAGAGTCACGTTTATTGTCATAATAAGAAGTAAAGTCCAAGAAAAAAAGTTCAAGGGGTGGTTTAAAGGTATGGTCAATGGCATAAGCAAGAATACGGATCAAATTTAAGTCAAAATTCAAGTTAGAACAAGGGTTACTAACGCGCTCTACCTCTCGACCCAGATAAAAAGCGCGGATAGCGGATGCTTTATAGGGAGCCTTAATGGAAAAAGATTTATTTCTTACCCACATTAGGAACTGCTGCAACTGCTCATCATCAGCGACCAGTCCATCAACTTGCTGTTTCATTAACAGCAACAAGCCATCAGCTTTTTGCCACATCCCAACTGCTAAGAACAAGACTTCTCGCCAACGCTTCTCGGTCAGGTGGCTGACCAGTTTTTCCAAAGCTTGTGAAGCGGAATTGTTAACAATTTCTCGGGCAGTGAAATACTCTTGAAATGTTAGATGAGAAAACGAATAAATTCCTCTGGCCCTCTCCACTAATAATCCATGTTGTGCCTCGATCGCTTTCAGCACAACCTCACTATCGCTCTCGAACTTAACGGGGTCAATTGTGACATGGGGCAAATTAGCTAGATAGTCGGCAATCAATTGCTGAACAGTGTTTTTTTCAAAAAAGTAATCGCCCCGATCAAAAGTAGTAGCTGCTACAAAAGCAAGTAAATGTTTCTTGCGCGACAAATTCAAATCGCGATAAACTTCATCCCGTTGAATACCTCTGGTTTCATCCCATTTTCTGAGCATAATTTCCAGTCCTTCCTCATACAACTTGGCTCGGTTGGATGGAAAGTCTGTTTTGGCTTGGAATACTAAACAAGTCATATTCAACAATATAGGCGTTACTGCCAGTTCTCGGATTTGCTGATTTTTTTGCAGTTTAAGCTTCTCTACAAATTGAGATGCTAAAGCTTTCCCGACCTCCAGATTATGGGAAAAAGCCACAAACCAATTGCGAGCAAAAGCAGAGATTTGCTTGTTATTAAAATCGGCTACCTCAACACAGGTAAAAGCTTCGTCGTGAAATCTGTACTTAGAAGCGGCAATTCGACAGGTAATAATAAACTGATTGTTGTAATACTTTTGGACAAACTGACGAATCTGTCTGACGACTGCATCGCTATCTGATTCTGGCACTTCATCTAAGCCGTCCAGCAAAATCAGCCCTCTGCCTTGACTGAGTGCGAATTCAGTTTGCGATCGCGCCTCAACTCCGCAACTGGCAAATTCGTCGCTGATATATTCTAATAAGTCAATATTAGCGATGTCAGCCAAGGTTTTTAGAGAGATAAAAATCGGTATTTTGTTGGCTTCAAATTTGGCGCGATCGCACTGAATGGCGATGTGTTTCAAAAAAGTAGTTTTACCGGAACCCGGTTTGCCGAGTACCATTAGTTTAGAGTGAGATTTCACCGCATCCAATCCTGGTACTCGTTTCTGATGCACTTTGCCTAATCCCAAGCGGTTAAAGTTATCTGCATCTGGGTTGAAGTCTCTCAGTAAATCGCGAATTTCTCCCGGCTGCCAACTGGTAATTTCCTCCAAAATGTTGACTTCAACGTAGAGGTTGCTGACATCAACGGGCTGTGCAATATCCAACAGTTGCATTTTGCTGTAAAGCTGTTGGATTTTGCTGTGGCATTTTTGCCGGATCTCTTGCACTAGCGAATCAATAGGCTGTTGGCAAAAATCTCTAACCCCCCCAACCCCCCCTCGGTAAGGGGAGGCTAAAGGAGGACGATCGACAATTTTTTCCCAATTCAACTGCAAAATCGTGCAGAAAGCCTTGAAGGCATTGGCTTTTATTGGTTCTCTTCCTCCTAAAAAGCGCCTCCAAGTGGGCAGCGAGAGGCCATCGGCGTAAGGCCCGGCCTCTGTCCAAGTTCGATCGGGTTCTAATGCTTTACTAGCTTCTACTAACCATCTGGGGTCTTCTATCGTCCATCCCCTTTCTCTTCTAGCTTGCCTAATTTTTACTAATCCCTCCTCAGAGGCTTTGAGGGTGGTCATTATATAATTTACTTATCTCATTGTCAATGTCAGTTTTCGCTCAGTTTAGCGATCGCAAACTGAGTTTGTCAAGACCCGAGCAAAAAAGAGAAAATGATCTGGACAACAACTGCACGGCATACGGGAAAAGTCAGGCATAAATCATGCAAACTTAATCGTTTAGAATGCCACTCTCTTTTTTAGGTAAAAAAGTACACATTAAATGATGACAAAGGATAGCACCATGAGAGATAACATAGATGAAATTCCGTCAGGTGGGATAGGTATAAAAATTATTGGCAAAATTGCCGATAAGCTAAGTTATACCCGCACTTCTGACGGTCGAAACTGTCTGTTCATTGTAAAATATTATCAGCCTGGTCTAGTACCATCCCAACACAGCATTAAAAATGGTTTTTTTAAGCGGGCGATCGATGTTTTAACCAGCTTTAATTTCAGGTTTAAAAAGCAACGAGTTCCCGAATCGGAGCCAAGTTATTATAACCAGCAAGTTCAAAAATTTAGCCTTCAAGTAAATACTGAGATCAAGGCTGTTGCTCAAGTTTTATCGTGGGTTGAACAGTTAGATCCTCTACCAATTCCCCCAGTCGTTTTGCATCAGTGTAAACTTGCTGTGATTGAAGGGTTTACGAATGCTGTTCGGCACGCTCACAAAAATCTGCCATTAGAAACTCCGATAGAGCTTGAAGTAATGGTACTTAACGAACACCTAGAAGTAAAAATTTTGGATTGGGGAGAGCCTTTTGACATTCAAGCGAAGTTGAAAGAAGAATGGCCCCAAAACAATCTGTATTAGTTGGAACTATGTGGGATTTACGCTTCACTAAAGCTGTGCTGTAATTGCCAGCTTTAAATTGACAATAAAAAGAAACTTTTTTGTGATGACTACTGATACTACTCCCAAGATTCTCGTTGTGGATGATGACGCAGCCATCCGCAATCTAGTTCATCGCTTTTTAAATCAGAAATATCAAGTAGATTCGGCAGCAGATGGCGACACGGCTTTAAAATTGTTTGAAAAATTCAAGCCACTGCTAGTAATTCTTGATTGGAATTTGCCGGATACTACAGGCTATCACCTCTGCCAGGAAATGCAGCGCCGTACTAATGTTTTTGTGGTAATGCTAAGCAGTCGTACAGACGAAGCGGATAAAATTAAAGTCCTGTCCGCCGGTGCTGATGACTATATCTGCAAACCCTTTGGTTTGGCCGAGTTGGCAATTCGTATAGAAGTTGTGTTGAGACGGATGAGGCCTGTGACTCCATCACGTATTGTATTCGATGGATTCGCGATCGATTCAGCGCGTCGGGAAGCAACACTCAACGATCGCATTATCAAGTTAACAGCCTTGGAATTTAATATTTTGTATTTTTTGGCTAGTCATTCCAATCAATCTTGGAGTCGCCAACAGCTAATCGAAAAAATCTGGGGGTGGAACTGCGACGACACAGGAGAAAAGCAAGTTGTTAGCGTGCATATCGGTCAGATTCGCAAGAAAATGATTCAAGTTGATGCTACGGCGTCGCAGTTTATTAAAACTATTCGGGGTTACGGTTACAGGTTCGAGCCGCCCTCGCGCACTACAATGGCAATTTACTAAGCTCATCGGCATTAACCACCTTATTTGGTGAAAAACTTATTTTCCCACCTGCCGTCGGGCAGCCAGATGCCTCCTAGGGAACGAACGCGATCGGGTAACATGAAGTAAGCCCAAGCCGTGCCTAAAGGTTTGAGGTGTCGATCGAAGATTTCGATTTCCTGCCGCTGATATTCGTTTTGTGTCGGTTCCCGCAGCGGATGATAGTCTTCAAGTCGGTCTAAATCGTCCAAAATAGCCGAGTTTGCGAAACAGAGGAGAAAACCGCAGACTGTGCCGTCTCCTGCCATCATCGCAGGATAGCCGATCGGCAGCCCAAAAAGTTGACCGCGGGCGATCGCGGGGCAAGCATCCACAACTTTTCCTTCGCAGTAGCGGAGGTAGTTGGACTCCCCAGGTTTGAGAGTGCCGTAGACAAAGACTTTCATCGGGTAGGGCCTAACCGCTAGTTTTTGCTAACATAGATGGCTAAGCTAATAGTTTAAGTCTCGCGGGCGATCGCGACTGCAATCTTCCTAAATTTCGTTGTTTACCCTTTCTTATAATTCATGACTCTAGCAGTTAGTTTTATTGCTTTTGGACTTCGGCCTTTGTACTTGAGCTCTTTTTTGCCGTCCCTGCCCCTGGACAGCTTGTTTTCGACTCAAGGGATTATGGTAATGCTGCTGGCCGCCTATGCGGGGGCGATGTGGATGTTTCTCACCAGTGCTCCGAAGGTACACACGGTGATGGTATCGGATCTCGGGCAAGCGAGGGAATTCTATGAAGGTATGCTAAACCTGCCCGTAGCAGAAGTGCCGCTGCACTACTACTACAATTACGAGCAAACTTTGGGCACCACTGGCATCGATCCGCTGTATTTGTCGCCGAATGTCGGGAGGGCAACGAGCTCTCAAACGATGGGGAGTCCCGAGGGTTTGTGGTATCAGTTGATGAAAAATACGCAGTTGCATATCATTAGCGGCGCGGGTGTAGGGGAAAAAAATCGCGAACGTCATGTTTGTTTCGATCGCGAGTGTTTGGATCAGCTATTGATGAGGGTACAAACTCGCGGCATTAGTTATAAAATTCGCCGGGAAAAGCCGCTGAATTTTTTGGTCAAGGATTATGACGGCCGGGTGATTGAAATGGCTGAGGTTAGTAATTAAGTAGGTCGTTCTAATTCAAGGTAAAACGATCTCGTGCGCTACCCGCGACTTCTTTTTTTGGGTAATATCATTCCGGCTGTGCCGGAATGATATTAGTCGCGAACACGGCTCATCTCCAGAGAGATAATTGCTCAATCAAAAAATGATCAGAATAGTTGAGATTTTTGAGATATCACTATATTTTGGTTAAACTACATTGATTGGTTTCCGGAGTTTGTTTCATATCCCCAGAATAATCAGTAACACTCTTGTTAACTACACCCTGGAGATAAGTAGAAATGACAGAAGTTGAAGCCATTGTGGAAAGTTTGTGGGAGCTGGATGATGATGTATTGGAAGCTCAGCTAGGCTCTCGCGTACAAGCTATAGGGGATGATGTTGCTGGACGTGGAGCAAGAGGGGTAGACCCAGCTTCCTTGGAATCTATTGATGTGAACGTTGCGGCTAGAGCATCCATCGATCCAAGATTTTTAGATGCTGGTCGGCAGCTTGTCGATCGCGTCAACCCCTTAACTTACGAGCTGATGTGCAAACCCCTCGGAGGAGACGATGCAGAGACTCGGAAGATTTTAGATGAAACAATAAATCAGAACTATACCAAAGCGGCTGGGATGTTGGCTCCTGTTTTAGTCAGTGGACTTGGGTTAGCTCCTGCTGTTGCTACTCTGCTTGCAACTCTAATCATTAAAAAAGTTTCCAAATACCTCGCTACGGGAATTTGCGAGACTTGGGAGAAAAGTTTAGTAAAACCTGCAAGCTGATCTTTATACAAAGATTAGTAATAAAAACTCTGTAAGGCGATCGCTCAACTTTCTGAACTTTCCAGTCGATCCGTGGTCGCTTTCGACGGGCATCTCGTGTCCGGCAAAGTACAAGAGGAGGCGATTGTTTTCGGCGGGTGACTGGAGTTTTTCTGGCAACCATTTGGTGAGTAGGTTCTCAAGCTCGTTCAGCGTGGGCTTGCGATCAGTGTTATCCGTGATTAGCTCAACCTGATACTGATACTCGTCTCTTAGTAGGTCAGCCAGTTCTTCAGCATCAGGTTTGGCTGTCTTCAACTCGGCAATGCCACTTTTATATTTATTAATTCCAATGGCGAACGCTAAGTTAGAAGTAAAGCCTGTGATCTCTGGAACTTACTTGTTTGTTAATTACTGGTTTATACTGCAATACGGTTTACTTAAGGCTTGGGAGGCTTTAAGATATTAAAAACAGGAGGATTCATTTTTATTCCAGTACCTCTGTGTTTAACTTTTTTGGATTTAAATTTTGAAACAGGTTTTTTGACAACTCTTGGATTATTT
>NZ_JAUBUI010000133.1:0-10558 GCF_036705385.1 Microcoleus sp. B3-A4
CTAATCGAGGTATCACCTTGTTCATAAATTTTAACTATTTTCTCACGCAACTCGATCGAATAAGGTTTCATTTTTTTCGCTTATGTACTAAATAGAGTGTATCATATATACATGGAATATGCTGTATATCCGTTTTTGGGCGGGGTCAAAAAGCCATTGAAACTCTCTCCTGGATAGCCAGAAGGTTTGCTTAGAAGAATGTATCAAACTTTTACAAAGAAACCGAGCAAGCTCATAAAGTCTCTGTCTGCCCGGACAAAAGCAGTTAGCTAGTCCCATGCTGGTTCTCCGTTTTTCAGATTGGACAATACACGGGCCTCAACACCCTAAAAATGAAGAATTGTAAAGTTTTATCAAGATCTTTGCACATCTGAATTAAAATCTTCTCATAAAAAAGACTAGCTTTTAGCAGGCGCAAATTGTGGAAAAAGGTTGAAAACTCAGAATATGAGATCGAGTTCGCTACTCTTACATGGTGCAATAAAATGTAACTTTTGATGCCAGAACCAGTAGCATGAACTTTGTCGAAGGCCGAATGCCCGTCAGGCAAATGCCTTCGGAAAATCGCCTTCTTGGCGCTGCATCAAATCTTAAGTGCAATTACTTCCCTTTGACGGGAAGCGGAGCCTTCGAGCAAACATTTAGCTCCAGGGCTTACGCACCAGAACTTTGATAAACCGGGTTTTTTAACCGGGAGCGAGGGCGGCAACAAAGTGTTTTCGTTCATCAAACCCGGTTTCAGCGTCCGAGACTGAACTCGATCGAATGAATGCAGTCGCAACCAATCTTTAAATGTCGCGATACTGCAAGTTGCGTGCAAAGCAGGGAGCTAACCGCAGTGATGGATCTCGATTGTTTACCTTACGGCGCAGGCCACGCCCAAGAAGGTGTCTGTCTCCTAGTGCGAATGGGGCCGCACCGCATTTTACTCGACTGCGGTGTAGAGGATATTGCACCGCTGTCAGCGACACTAAATCGATCGCTGCCAGCCGATTTTGTGGTGTGTACCCACGCCCACTCTGACCATGCCAGAGGTTTGCTAGCACTCCATCAATCTTTCCCCCACTTGCCAATTTACGCCAGCGAAGTGACAGCGCGACTGCTACCGCTCAACTGGCCAGAACTGGCTCAGCAGCCAGAGTCCAGATTCTGTCAGGGACTGCCCTGGCAGTCGCCGCTCGAAGTGCGCCCAGGACTGAGCGTGCAGTTGTTCCCGTCGGGCCATTTGCCCGGAGCGGCGACTGTGCTGCTGACTTATGCCGCACCCCACCGCAGCTACACCGTGGTTTACACCGGCGACTTTTTCCTGTCCAATTCTCGTTTGGTGGAAGGTTTGCCCCTGGGAGAACTCAGGGGCATGAAGCCGGATGTGTTAATTTTGGAAGGCAGTTACGGCACGGCGCGCCACCCTCACCGCCGACAACTGGAAAATCAGTTAGCCGATCGCATCCACCGCGCGATCGCCGACGGGTACTCGGTACTGCTGCCCGCGCCGGCCCTTGGTTTGGGCCAAGAAATGCTGATGCTGCTCCGCAGTCACCACTACTTTACTGGCCGCGACTTGGATATTTGGGTGGACGGCACAGTCGCCGACGGGTGCGACGCTTATCTGGAGCTGCTACACCAATTTCCCACCGCCGTCCAAAATTTTGCTCTGCACCAACCTTTGTTTTGGGACGAAAGGGTGAAACCCCGCGTCCGTCGGCTGTCTCCCGAACAACGCCCCGGATTGGGAGCCACGCCCTGTATTGTGATTACTGACCAAATAGCTGATTTGCCTTTGTATGTTGCCGATGGCACAAATCCTTGGATTTTGCTCGCGCCTCAAAAACCAGGATATCCCGTCAGCGACTGGCTGGGCAACAGGCCCCAATCAGGAGTCAGAAGTGTCGAAACTTATCTGCTAGCCGAACACTGCGACGGGCCGGGGACGACCCAACTCATCCACAATTTGCGTCCCCAGCACGTAATTTTACTCCACGGTTCCCCTGCATATTTGGCTGACTTGGCTAACTTGGACGAGCTGCGAAACCGCTACCAGTTGCACACTCCGGCGGCCGGAACACTGGTCGAATTGCCGATCGGGGAAATGTTTTTGCAGCCCGCTATCCCAGAAACTAACTATGAGGGAGAACTCAGCGAATTGGGGACAGAGGTAGCAATTAGCTTGCCGAGTCCGATTACAGCCGATCCTCGGTGGGCCAATTTTGCCGATACCGGCTTGGTAGAAGCGCGCTGGCAAGGCGAAGAGCTGGTACTGCGCGGCATCTCCCAGCGCGAACTCCTTTTTCAAGGCAGCGCCGTTCAGGCCAACCTCGAGTGCTGCGGCAATTGCCAGCACTACCGCAGCCAGCGCTGTTGGAACCAGTCCAGTGCTTTGTTTGGCTTTAAAGTTACCCCCGACGGTTTCTGCCCCGTCTTTAAAGCGATACCGGAGTCCGAACTTTTCCTAGAAGATGGCGAAACAGACGGCGAATAAGCTGTCGGACACCTTGAAACCAGCCCCCAGGCAAAGAAAACAAAAGAACAGTCCTAGACGCACCCAGACAAAAAACCCGGTTTAAGCAGGGGTAAGCTGTCGCGTATTGAATTTTTAAACTACTGTGTACTTACGCTCTTGTGAGGTGGGCGGGAGATTCCGCCATTAAGCTTAAATTTAAAGGCAAAATAGCTTATGCGGTCACAACCCAGAATATGTTTGGCCTAAACCGGGTTTTTTCCATAATTTCTCCACAAAAAAGGGAGAAAAGTCGTTTTCTTTTCCCCCAAGTTTTCCTTGTGCCTCAAGCGCGAGATCAAAACTATTCCAAATTCGAGTCCGGGTAGTGATTGCGAATTTGTTCGGCTTCGGGACAATCGTCAGAAACTAGGGGTTCGCAGTTAGTTCGGGATACCGAAGCCAACTTCTGGGACACAGAGCCAATACTTTCGAGACGCACCATTTCTTCCCAGGAGCTGATTTCGTCTTCTTCGTCGGTTTCGTAGCGCAGCGTGACTAGATCCCCTTCAATATCTAGGATACGAGCGCGCTCTATCCAACGTTGCTGATCTCGAAGAAAAATAGAAACCTCACGACCATCACAACAGAGTTGATAGATTTTGCGCTGTAGCATTTGTCAGTTCTCCTGCGCAGTGTAACTTGCTTAAAATATGGTCTGTTTACCGTAACGTACTTTGGGTTTTACATCGGAAGGCACAGCCGTATGGACTGGCCAGTTTCACGTTTTCCGCAACTTTTGTACCGATGGGGGTTACCAAATTTGATTTTACCACCAAATCTATCTAGTACGCCATTTATCCAATTACAGGTTGTGCAGCCAGTGGCATCCGTCGTGAGAGGCATTTGCCAGCATAGATCGCAGCATTAGGACTTGACGACGGCACGCGATTAACAGCGACAATAACAACAGACTCTGCCTCAAAAATCTCGCTCTCTTTTGCCTCAAGTCCCCCAGCAACCTATTGTTTCGACTTTTGTGCGATCGCCCGCTAACGCCTCTTGGCTCAATCTCAAATCTCAAATCTCAAAGCGAAAGCTCTAAAGCGACACTCAAACAGCGACAATAAAAACAGACTCTGCCTCAGAAATCTCCCTCTTTTCTACCTCAACTCCCCCAGAAACCTTTTATTTCGACTTTTGTTCTGGCCCCGAGTACCCTCTGTGAACTCAATCTAAAATCTAAAATCTAAAATCTAAAATCAACAGACTGGAGTGTGATAAAAATCACTGACAGCAGGCAGCCCCTAAATGTAGAAAATGGTGGCGGCCAACAACAAGCTTCAAAACGGGCAGCGGAACCTGTGGCGGTTAAGCTAAAAGAATTGCGGTTCCGTTCAAAACAAATTGGAGTCATCGCTCGTGCGTATTAAGGAGGCTAATTGATGGTGTACGCAGAAAATTGGTCGCAGCCGTCTATTTTGGAGCTAGCGCGATCGGGCAACTTTCAAGCCCTAAATTATTGGATTGACAGCTTGCTGCGACCCGAAGGGATTTATGCCCGCGTCGAACAGGCTCAGGCCGGCTGCGTCCAAATCCTCGTAGAATTCCAGCGCGAATTTGCGCCAGATACTACATTACTCGGGAGCACTCTCCGGGAACGCTTAGTCAAATTTATTTGCCACCAACTCTGGAGACTCAACTCGCCCGCAGTAGAAGGAGTGCGAATTCACGCGCGCTTGGCTGGGGATGCAGACATTCTCTGGAAACAGTCAGTGCGAATTGTAACTCCGGCAAACCGCCAGCGGCGGCGTTACCGTTCCCTACCGGCCGTCGATTGGGTTAAATTTAAAACGTATCGTTCTCTGCTGCTAGTGGGATCGGCACTTGCCTCATTTATTTTAGGGTGTTGGGTCAGCTACCACGAAGCTCTGACCCTGCGGTCAGTATCCCCAGTATCCGGGTACCAGCAAACTGCGGTAATGTCGGGGCCGCCTCCAAAACGTGCGGATACGGTGCAAGCGGCCTTAGAAGTGGTACCAGTAGTAAAGCAAAAGCAAGTTGCTAATCCTTACGACCCAACAGTAACGCTGATGTTCGGAGGAAATGTGAATCTATCGGATGCGCTCGGAGCATCTGCTGCCAACGATCACCAATGGGCTTTCGCCAATATGGACGAGTACCGGCAAGCAGATGTGGCGATGGTTAACTTAGAAAACTCCCTGACTCGCTCTACATTGGGGTCTGGCAAAAAACAATTAAATTTTAAAGCCGCTCCAGAATCAGTGAAAGTATTAACAGCCGGAGGAGTGGATATTGTCAATCTGGCAAATAGCCGCGCTATGGATTACGAGGAACCGGGGCTGGTGGAGACGATGAATACTCTAGATAATAGTGGGATTCAACACCTGGGAGCCGGCAGAGATATTAAAGAAGCGAGGCGTCCAGATATTATTGAAGTTAAGGGTCAGCGGATTGCCTACCTCGGTTATTACGATGCCGAGCTTCACGTCGCCGACCAAGGGAAAGCGGGTACTAACCCCCGCCGCAACAATCGCGTGGCCGAGGATATTCGAGCTCTTAGGGGTCAGGTAGACTGGATTATTGTTAATTACCACTGGGGAGTCGAATTGGCCGATTATCCAGGGGACTGGCAGATTGATTTGGCTCGGTTCACGATCGACCAAGGAGCTGATTTGGTAGTTGGACACCATCCCCAGGTATTGCAAGGTGCAGAACTTTACAAGGGCCGCCCGATAGTTTACTCGCTGGGTAATTTTATATTCGGCGGGAATGCTCGCAGGGATTACGATACGGCAGTCCTGAAAGTATCGCTCAAAGACCGGAATATGAAGGTAGAGTTTCTGCCTGTGGAGGTGAAAAAGTTTCAGCCGAAGGTGGTGAAGGGAGCTGCTGCCGATCGCATCCTCAAACGCGTCGAGCAAATTTCTAGTATTTTCGATCGACCGATGGGATCTTCTGTAGTTCTCGATGCCCTAGTCCAGCCAGGAGCCACACTAAAAACTCCAAATTCTCCATTGCCAGGAGCGGCAAAGAGCGGTACCTACCAGCCGGGGCGAAGTTCCGGGGGAACCTCGGGTGAAAGCAATCTGCAAAGCCCCGGACAACCCAAACCTACTTTGATTTTGCCGACTTTGCCGGCTGCGCCCCAACAGCCCGACAACTCCTCATTTTTCCCGAACGGGACAGGGCCTGCAATTGAGTCAAACCCGCCTCCGAATCAAAATTTGCCGCCGCGCATCTACCCCAGTCAACCTCAAAATCCCAGCCGGGAACCAGAGCCATTTACAAAAGAGCCATTCATCAAAGAACCGTTTATTTCGCCCCCATCTCCCAGTCAAGGAGCAGTGCCGAGTCCCCAAAGCAATCTTCCCCCCAGGGCTGTATCTTTTGAAGTCGCACTCAAACAGCAGCCCACCTCAGCGATCGTTCCAGGTACCAGCAGCAAACGCTCCAAGCACCGGATCGCCCTGCCTCCTATAGCTGGGAGGATTGGTTAGTCGATGGGGGTCGGAACAACGAGGAGCCCGGGGGAGGATAGGGGCGGTAATGGGTGAACATCAAGATACTAGCGGCCAATTATTAACGACCGATTTACTGACAACCAATGATCGATGACCTACTACCGATGACAAATGTGTTTGCGATCGCGCTCAAGCAAAAGCAGTACAAAACCTATATCCTCTCCGACGAAACGGCTAACTCTACTCTAGAAGTTGTGCCGGAACGGGGCGGTATTGCCACTAGCTGGCTGGTTGAAGGCAAAGAAATCTTGTACTTGGACGCGGAACGGTTCGCCAATCCCGATCTGACTGTACGTGGCGGGATTCCCATCCTGTTTCCCATCTGCGGCAATCTCCCCGACAATACTTACGCCCACCAGGGAGTGCAGCGTCAGCTCAAACAGCACGGCTTTGCTCGAGACTTGCCTTGGACAATAGGCGAACAAGTTACGGAGGGTTGCGCCGCTCTTACGCTAATTCTCAATAGCTGCGACAAGACGCTGGCTGTTTATCCCTTTGATTTCCAACTAGCCTTCACTTATCAGATTAAAGGCAATTCTTTGGAAATTTTTCAGCGATACACCAATCTGTCTGCTGAACCCATGCCGTTTTCTAGTGGTTTGCACCCCTACTTTTTGGCGACGGACAAATCAAAGCTGCGCTTTGAGATTCCGGGGATGCAGTACAGAGATCAGAACACCAATCAAAAGGGTTACTTCACTGGGGTTTTTGACTCGACTTTGGATGAAATTGATGTTTCCTTTGACGAACTCACTGGTCTTGCTGCTACTGTCACTGACGCGGCGAGCGGCTTGCGGCTCACCCTCAGTTACAGCTCCAGCTATGGGAAGTTGGTTTTCTGGATGTTGAAGGGCAAGGATTTTTACTGTTTGGAACCTTGGACTGCTCCTCGAAATGCTCTCAACACTGGCGAACACATGATTTATTTGCAGCCGGGAGCGACTTGCCAGATGCTGGTTCGCATGACTGCAAATTTTATTTAAAAAAGACTTGCTATTTCAAAAGAGGGGTGCTACTATTAGAAATTGTGTGCGGTAACAATGTTTTCGCGGGTCGCTAGCTCAGCGGTAGAGCATTCGGCTTTTAACCGATTGGTCTCGGGTTCAAATCCCGGGCGACCCATAAAAAATTTGTAAGTTGAGAATTTTGAGTTTTGAGTTGAATGCTCGGAACTCAAAATTTTGTTTTTTGAACTTTTAAGTAAATATGGAAAGATAGTGCGCGATCGGTGGCAAATTGTCTTAATATTATCGTAAGAATTGAGCTTGTCGAAAATTCACTGCCCAAAAATCACAAATAATTAGGAGGAATATCTATGGCGCTTGTACCTATGCGATTGCTGCTCGACCACGCGGCTGAAAATGGTTACGGCCTACCGGCTTACAACGTCAACAACATGGAGCAAATCCAAGCGATCATGCGCGCTGCTGACGAAACCAACAGCCCCGTGATTCTGCAAGCTTCTCGCGGCGCTCGCTCCTACGCTGGCGAAAATTTCCTGCGCCACTTGATTTTGGCAGCAGTTGAAACCTATCCTCACATTCCCATTTCCATGCACCAAGACCACGGCAATGCCCCTGGCACTTGCTATTCTGCCATGCGCCAAGGTTTCACCAGCGTGATGATGGACGGTTCTCTCGAAGCAGATGCTAAGACTCCCGCCAGCTACGAGTACAACGTTCAAGTTACTCGCGATGTGGTGAATGTTGCTCATTCGATCGGCGTTAGCGTTGAAGGCGAACTGGGTTGCTTGGGTTCTCTGGAAACAGGAATGGGCGAAGCAGAAGACGGCCACGGCTTTGAAGGTGCGCTTTCTCACGATCAGTTGCTGACAGATCCTGAACAAGCTGTGGATTTCGTCGAGCAAACCGGCGTTGATGCTCTAGCAGTTGCGATCGGCACTTCTCACGGCGCTTACAAGTTCACTCGCAAGCCGACTGGCGAAATTTTGGCAATCAGCCGCATTGAAGAAATTCACCGCCGCTTGCCGAATACTCACTTGGTAATGCACGGTTCTTCTTCTGTGCCCCAAGAATTGCTGGAAATTATCAACAGCAACGGTGGCAAAATCCGCGAAACCTACGGCGTACCTGTGGAAGAAATCCAAAAGGGCATCAAGTGCGGCGTTCGCAAGATCAATATCGATACTGACAACCGTTTGGCGATTACCGCTGCGGTGCGCGAAGCTTTGTTTGCCAAGCCCGATGAGTTTGACCCCCGCCACTTCTTGAAGCCGTCGATCAAGTATATGCAGAAGGTTTGTAGCGATCGCTATAATTCTTTCGGTTGCGCCGGTCACGGTACAAAGATTAAGCAAGTGTCTTTGGATGATTTTGCAGCTAAGTATGCTAAGGGCGAATTGAGCTCTTCTGCTAAGAAGACTGTAGCTGTTTAAGAATTTTAGGTTTTAGATTTTAGATTTGTCTGAAGTCTAAAGTTTCGATGGCCGGGTAGCTGTGGAGTTGCCCGGTTTTTGTTTTTGGACACAAACCCATAGAAGTGATATTGAAAACTGCGATCGCTATAGCAGTATCCCTACTTTTGCTTACAATGAAGCTAATGTTCGTGGGAAATTCAACGGTTTGAATCAAAGGTGAACGAATGGCAAAGGTTATTGCAGTTACAGAAGCTATTAAAAGCCTGGCTGAGGCTGAATCAAGGTTGAATTTGAGCAGAACTGAGGATGAGGCTTTTTTTACAGAGTGGCAAACCCAATTGCCAAGTCTCAGCGATTCTGAACAGACTGCTTTGGATACGCTACGACGCAGATTGCTATATCATAGAGCCGATGGAGAATTGTTAGAAGGGGCAGTGACTTTGCTGGTGGCATCACCTTTGTTAGAACTGGCGGGATTCTACGATCCACCTTTCAGGATGAAGGCTGAATCTGCTATCGAAATTGCGATCGATGATGGGGAAGAAACCCTGCGCGGACAAATTGATATCTTGATTTTGCAGAATCAGCTTTGGGTAATAGTTTTGGAGTGTAAGAAGACTACGATTTCGACGCGATCGGCATTACCCCAAGCATTAGCATACATGATGGCAAATCCTGATTTGGATAAACCGAGATTTGGTATGTTGACGAATGGCGATGATGTGTTGTTCGTGAAACTCAGGGCTCAACCTACACCCGAATACGGGTTATCGCGGGCATTTTCGATTTATACTGTGCGAAGTGAATTGCGATCGGCTTTTCAAGTCTTGAAGCATTTAGGGCAAGGTATTACTGCCGTCTAAGTTACGGTGAAGGTATTGCTCATCGGCGGCATAAAGACGTGCCATCTACTACAAATCCTCGTCCATCACTCGATCGTTTTCCCGAATATCTGTTTCAATTTCATCGGGAAAGGCTTCAGCATAAGCCCAAGCGTTAGCAATATCAGTAGCAGAGAGTAATCGATAGCTTGTGAGTAAATCAGCTTCGCTGTAGCCAATGCGACGAGCTTCTACAAGTCCCCAAACGGTGATGCGAGTTCCAGCAATGCAGGCACTCCCGCCACAAACATCAGGCGTTTTTTCAATACCGCGCCAAGGAGTGATTTTGCCTTGGGATAGGAGTTGAACGACTTGAGCTTTTTCGTCGTCAGAGAGTGCCAGCAGTTGAGGCTCTAATTCTTTCACCGTCATGACAAACAATGGAATTGCTACTACCAATTATTCTATCGAATCGATAGCCCCATTTACCCGATCGCCCATTGCCACTCCTAGTAATTTGGGTGAAGCGCGGAGAATGCAAGCAATGGTTGTATCAATTACACCGCCTGGGCGATCGCATATTGCCTCAGTACAGGTGAAATCGTGTAAAAATTTGCTTGTTGTTCAATCAAGCAGCGCCGCGATAGAGATTGCAGCGCATTTAGCAAATCTGAAGCCGGAATTATGTCATTTTCTAGCAATTTTGCCCGGTTGATTGGCTGGCTTTCTTTCGCTAATAAGGAGATTACTTGTTTTTCTAGTTCCGATAGGCGATCGAACTGCTGCTGTAAAACATCTTTCAAATCTTCTGGCAGCAATATCGTATCATTTGGTAATAACTCTGTCACGCCTCCACCCAAGTCTTGAATCAGATTCGCCACGCTTTTTAACCATAGGGGATTGCCTTGGTAGCGATGAATAAAAGTTTCACTGTTGTCGCTTTCTTCTAACCCATAATCTCTGAGTATTTCCCGTGCGGCGGCGATGTGTAAACCTTTGACTTGTAAAGTGCGAATAGAAGTATTTTGGCTTTTAACTTGAGTCACTTCTCTCGGTTGTTCCCAACCGATTAACATAAAGCAGCTTTGATGGGATAATTTTTCTATTTGTTTGAATAAAGAGCGATATTCTTCGGATTCTGGTTTATATTTTCCTGCCAATTCGCCGCTACAGAAAAGGTTGTGAACGTCATCTAAGATTATTAAACAGCGATGGTTTTGTAAATACTTAATCAGCGGTAAGCGTTTTTGGTTTGTTGGGGATGAATCTTGTTTTTCTGAGTGGGAAAAAAGCTGTATTAGCAATACTCCGGACAGTTTTTAAGCAGCCAAAGTACCATAAGACAAGACTGAAGGAAGATTAGGATGGTTTAAAATCA
>NZ_JAUBUI010000134.1:0-10527 GCF_036705385.1 Microcoleus sp. B3-A4
CGATCGCTGGCAACTTTTGGGCGAGCGAAACTGTTTCTTTGATTCATAACGGGCGTGCGGCGCCCGTGGAACGCTCTTTAGAGGACTTTAGCTATGAGACGGGGGTTTTTAACCGCCGGCGGGCTGGGGCGCAAAACGAAAATTCGATCGCACTGACATCTTGCACTATTTTGGAAACCAGGCAAAAAGCCTGTTCCACTGATAGTTCAATTTTATTGTGGCGTGGGCCCCAGAGCCCGCCCCTAAAAGGCTTATTGGCAATGGTGCAAGATTTGAGATCGCACTTTGACCGAAAGCATCCAGGATACAAGCCCCCGAATTTATCCGTGGGGTCAATGCTTCAATTCTTTAATCTAAAATCTAAAATCGATTGACAGCCTTAACCACAATTCGATCGCCCTCTCTACATTCTAGATTCCGGTGGTTGAAACCGAGCCTAGACAAACAAAGTCTGCCTGGGCGGGCTGGGAAATACATCGCATACGATCGCGATCACTGTTTTTGGGTGATCGAATTCACTCTGGCTCTGGCGACTGACATTTTAATTTAACTAGATTAGAGTGGAGTTAGGAAGATCTAATTCGTGCGGGGCAAATCTTTCGCTGAAAAATATATTATCGGCGGCGATTTTGGTTGCGGGTTTGTGGGTTTTATTTTTCAGCCAAGGTACAGATTTAAATTTGTGCAAGAGGCTGATATGGAAGTTGCAAAAAATGGGAACAATAAAGATGGGATTGTACTGTCGAGCAGTAACTACCTGCAATACCATCTCTGAAATTATTCAGGAAGGCGTCAATGTTTAAGAGCAAATTATCCAAAGTTATCGTATCCCTGCTGCGGCGGATTGCTGGTGTTACCAGATCCGGGGCCAAGCGGCTGATGAGAGCAATGCTGCAAACCCTGATGGCTATGGGCCGGAGGGCGAGACTACCGATGGCGGGGTTTGTGCTGCCGACGGTGACGATGGTGTTGCTGGTAGTGATTTTGTTGACGGTGGCGATTACGCTGCGATCGTTCGATCGGGCTAATACGGCGCGTAACGTGCGCGTGAACCAGCAGGTGCTGGCGGCCGCGACTCCCGCGCTCGATCGGGCGAAAGCAAAAATTCAGTTCCTGCTGTACGAAGACCCGCAAAAACCGACTGCGACTCCATCCGATGAAAATATATACAGCAGGCTGGCCAACGCTACAGGTGGTACGGATCTTTACACATTTGGGGGAGAGGAACGGCTGATACTTAGATCCGATCTTAGTGTTCCCACAAATGGCATAAATCCAGACAATCCTCGAAATCCAATTATTAACCCAACAACAAATTTAGAAAATGAAGCTATAAATACTGCTTGGAGATATCCAGTCGATACCGATAACGATGGATTTTTTGACACTTTTACTCTCTACGGAATATTCTCCCGCACCCCCGCACGCAGTAATGTCGCCCCAACTGTAGGCGACTTCACAAGACCGAGAAGACCGATCGAAGCCAGAACCCCACCAATGTCGGGGAATGCAACCCCTGCCTGTGCCAGGGGTGGAGGTACAGTTGCTAGTTTGGTGGGCAACCTCGGTTGGTACAAAACCGACGACGGTCTACTGAAAAAGAGCTTTTTTGTTTATACGGTTAATGTACCAATTACAGCCGCCCAAGCAGGTTCCCTGGGTGCAACTTATCAAGCCTTTAAAGGTACCACCAGCATTTCGGCCCTTGAATACCAGCAAGACCAAAGCCGCATTCCCCTCGCCAACAACGCGGCAGTTTATGAAGACGATCTAGATATATCGCCGGGACCTCGGCTGAATCTGAACGGGGGTATACTTACAAATAGCAATTTGCTGGTATCAGGGACGGGTGTTCCAGATAATGGCATAAAACTGTATCAACTCAGCAGCCCAGAGTCCTGTTTTTACAACCAGGAAAATAGCAAAATTACGGTGGGAGGAAATGTAGTCAGCGGATGGTCGGGCAGCACAACACCCAGGAATCCCGTAATCGTAGATCTTTTTCGGACAAAATCTAGTCTTCCAGGAGTCGGCGGCCGAACTCAAGCGATGCAAACTGCAGCCCAAAACATTAGCCCCGCCAATCAATCCGCCACTGGAAATAACAGCTTACAGGTACTTTATAACAATGCTGCCTATACAGCCCGCCTCTCTATGCTTGTAGCAGCAAGAAGGGGACAAAACCCTCCCGATGAAGATGTTGAGCCTGTAGCCGCAGACGATCCATTTTCGGTGCGAAATAAACCGGACACCCAAACTCGCAAACAAGCGCTGGAAGAACATTTTAAACAGACACTCCGGAAGGTTCCTTTTGCTGAAGTAGGGCCGGCCGCACCGACAAACAACCCAACTCTAGGTTACAGCCTTCCCTGGTCGCCACCGCTACCGCCAGAAACACCGGGGGCATTGCCTATTCAAGGTAATGGCGACGATCTGCGACCTCCCGACGCATGGAGCATTCCCGATCCCACGGCAACCAACATTCAACTTACAACAAGCCAGCTACAAGCAACAGACCCTTCAACACAGCCAGAACAAGAACCACTGTTGGGCGATCGCGTAGTGGTGGGCAATAACTTACCGGCCCTGAGATGGGACGCCGCCGATGGCAAATTGGTCAGCAAGCCCCAAGACATTCCGGGTGCAACCTGGACGGGCAGCGCTACACAGCGTACCAGAGCGCCGAGGGTGACAAAGCTGGCTGACGTGGGAGCGACCGACCGCAGCGGTTTCTGGGAAGGTGAAGCTGCCCGAGTACCTGTCAATCCCCTGGATGGCAATGGTGGTCTGCGCGTCATCACCGGTGCAGGGGTTTACGAGCGCAGAAATTCTTTTCTGCCACCCCCCAGTTGGCAAGATCCTTTAAATCCTGGTGTGACCAAGGGGGGGGAATCAAACCCGGCTGATACTTACGACGACCCAACAACAACAGGAGTTATTGAGGCTTACCCTGTTGTGTGGCCCGATACCATGCCGATGTCGCCTCTGGGCCCGGGGTCTCAGGTGTATGACAACAATGCGTTGAGTTGGACTGCATTGCCTGGAGCGCCAGTAGGAGCGGCACCTTTCCCCCCAGGAGGGCTAACACAAGCAGGACTGCCTGCTGCTGCAACTCCTACCATCGACCCGAATACTCCCCAGTATGCCAAGGGGGATTTGCGGATGCGGGCGACAGTAGTTTATCACTATGCAAACAGTCCGACTGCAGCGGGAACTTTCAATGAAACGCCACTGGCCTGCATCAGCAGTTATTACGACCCCAGCACTGCTTCTACAGCCAGAAATCGAGTGGGACTTCCTGATGTCAGCGGTCAAACCACATTAGGGGTTCGCGGCACTCAAGTTGGCTCTAACAACGGGGTAGTCTATGGCGTCAATGGAATAGTAGCAGGGAGAGCGATCGGTCCTTTGGCACCCGTAAACGGTTTGTTCCCCGGAGCTAGTGATTTAGTACGGCAAGCTAACTTAGTATTCCCCGACGGTCGGTTTGTCAACCCGCTGTTGAGAAAGGCTCTCGCAAGCGCTCCGGCAGATCGCTCTTTGGCAGAAACAGCCGCTATTGATTCAACTAATTGCGCTCTACAAATTCTGCGCGGCGCCGCTCCAGCTCCCGGACTTATTCCTGATGGCGCCAATAATAGCGCAGCTATAAAAGAAGTAGCGTTTTTGAATGCTAGAGAAATTAAGGCGGTCGATCGCGATGACTGGCAGACCCCCAACGTTAACGAAGCATTTACGCTCAGCAGTCCGCTAAGAGATGTTAGCCCAACATCACGAGCAGCGAGCCTAACCGGACAGTACAACCTGCCTTTAGAAGAACGGGAACCCTTAGAAGTTCGCGCCACTCAAATAGACCTCAATGTATTGCGGAGCACCGCAATTGGAGCGGGAGAGTATTTACTGCCCAACAGCGGGATTATCTATGCCAGCCGAGATGATGCGCTGCCCGATATCAGCTCCCGCATACCCGCTGCAGGAGGCACAAGCATAGATGAAGCAAGGAGCGCATCGGTCAGTCCTACGGACTCCCGACTTGACCCCACCCGCAAGCCTAACGGGATTCTGCTCGTTAACGGTAACCAGCTAGCTCGAAGCCCCGGCATAGGAACTAATCCTAGTGTCTTGCAGGTGGTAAGGGAAAAAGGACTAACTTTGGCATCTAATTTGCCCGTCTATATTCAAGGAAATTTCAACCGTCACACTCAAGAAGAGTTTACTCAGGCTCTGAATTGGACTACTTTCTACGATCGCCAAACCCTCAATCCAAACTTTGCCTGTCGCCAAAACGACCCCAGAGTCAGCGGATGTACGACCGGCGACGATTGGCGTCCCGCAAACGTACTGTCAGATGCAGTCACTTTACTCTCTGCAAATTACCGTTTTGGCTTCCGCAACGAGGGAGATTTCGACCTGAGAAACAATGCCGGTGCTGCTGCTGTATTTCCTCGCAAACAACAAGGATTTTACAGCAATAACTTTGTTACCAACGGACTATCGAGTCGCGCATTCTCTGCTACTGGTGGCATACCGGGGACAGCACTTTTAGACAGTGACTACGTGACGAATATAAACGCTCTTAGAAGTTCTTACTTCAACAACTTCGTCACCCCCGTGCAGCGGCGCGGGCAGTTCCCAGAGTATTTAATGGAAGTTTGCATAAAACTGCCGGTTTCTGCGTGTACTGATAACGACTGGTTCGTCGATCCACAAAATAACACCTTTGCAAATGTGGGTGTGCCATCTGCCCAGTGGCTAGCCGGAACAACTGTTGTTCCCCCAGCGCCTCAATATCAACGCTTTCCCCGCCGAGTTGCTTTTCAAAGAAACCGCCCTACAAATGCCAATCTGGTGCTAGATGCAAATAACAATCCAACGCCTTTAGGAATTACTGGCGGAAATAATGTTGTACTCGGCGTAGGCGATAGACAAGCTAATTCTTTGTGGTTTGCAACGACTGCAGCCTCTGGCGGTACTCCCGTAACCTACGGCGTAGACAATTTCCCGTATGTATTCAACCGCAGCCGGATTGACAGCACCGGTGCAGTGCTACCAGTTTTAGCCCCAGCATCAGCCGGGACAAATGGCTCGCAGCCGCTGCTGATACCGGTCTTGCAAACTCAAACTGTGGGGCCAGCGGTTGCAAATAATAACGCACCTCCAGGCGATCGGGTCGTGCAAGTGACGGGGTGGATACCGCAGGCTGTGGCCACAACATTCAATCTGATTGTAGGCTCGAATGACACTCCTTCCCGATCATTAAGCAACAACGTTGGTGACTTTAACGGCGGGCTGCAAAACTTGCCGAGGTTTTTGGAGAACTGGGGGAACATTCCCAACAACATTCAAGGTAGTTTTATTCAGTTCAACCGCAGTGCCTACAGCACCGCACCCTACCTCCCGGTTCTTGATCCGGCGGCTCCCGAACAGACAGCTCAAAGCACTAAGTTGCTGAGCCTGTTTGCGCCGCCGGGATTTGCACCCCTACCGGCCTTTCCCGCGGTACCTGCTAGATTCGTTCTCGCTAACCCTCCTGAAGCTGGCTATAGAACTTCCGTCGGCAACATTCCCGGTGTAAATAATCTGGGTAGGATTCCCTTCTTTGTTCCCCCTATCAGGAACTGGGGTTATGACGTGGGCCTGGTATCTCAGTCGCCTGACTTGTTTACCCAAAGGTTCACTGCTCCTCCTGCACAGTCTACCCCGGATGAGTATTTCCGGGAAGTACCCCGAAATGACCCGTGGGTAGAAACTTTGATGTGTGCGGAAGTTCCCCAAGCGGCGTCGAATACCTCCGGCCCACCTGCTATACCTGCTACCAATCCCAATCGCCCAGCAGTTTGTCCTCCAAACCTTTAACTTTCGGCAGAGCAATTACCGGAGACTTCTATATGACAGACCAACAACGACAACAAAATGTATCCAAGTCGCGAGATGGCGGCTACACGATTATCGAGTCGTTGGTAGCGATGATTGTGGTTTCGGTGCTGATGATCGCCATCGCCCCCGTGATGGCATTCTCAGTAGCGACTCGCGTACAAGCGCGGCGGATGGAACTCGCCACCCAGGCGGCGAGAGCTTACATCGACGCTCTCAGAACGGGGGCGATTAAATCGGCAGATACAGGGTTTCCTGCGCCCGGAAACCCTATCGCTCCTCCTACTGCCTCTAATAATTTGTACTGTGTTGACTTGGATGAAGACCCCAACTGTTCTGATAGCAGTAAAAAAGACTTTTACGTTCAGGGTGTTCGTCCCGCAGCTACAGGAAACACTGCCACAAACACAGGCTATGATCTGACTGTTCGGGTTTACCGGGCGGATGCTTTTTCTTCTCCGGGTACGATGAAAATTGAACAGCAATCAGTTGCTAATTCGGGTCTTGGCAACCCCAAAGCGCCTTTGGTGGTAATGAAAACACAAATTCCCCCTACTACAGAAGGAGGTGCTTCTGCATATCGATCGCTCTGTGATCGAACCAGTGGCTGTCAATAACGATCGCAGGAACTTCGATTAAATTTAAAATTCCTCCCCCCATTTGACAAAGGAAACAGTCAAAATGAAAACTTTACTCAGGTTGCTTCTAAAAACTCAGCACCCGCGAAACCGCTCTGGCTCCGCCCAAACAGAAAAGGGCATGACTCTGGTCGAGCTATTGGTTGGAGCAATTATGGCGTTTTTAATCATTACGCCGATGCTCGGTTTTGTAGTCGATATGCTGAATACCGACAGGAGGGAACAAGTAAAGTCAAACACCGAGCAAGACATTCAGGCAGCGGTGGATTTCATCGCCCAAGATTTGAGTCAAGCGATGTATATTTACGACAATAGAGCGCTAAATGGACCTACTGGCCCTAACGAACAGATTGTTGGACCCCAGCTTCCTCCAAATGCAAATGGAACACCAATTTTGGTATTTTGGAAGCGCCAGCAGCTCAAAAATTCTCTTCCTATTAATCCCACTGTTGCTGCTAGTGTCAAACCCATAAATTGCGATGCTCAGAATCCCCGTCAATGCAACGACACCTACGTACTTTCTTTAGTTGCTTACTACCAAATTAGAGATAACAACTCTACTTGGTGTCAGCCGGCTGGAGGGAATTGTCCTACCCGTATTGTCCGCTATGAAATTAGGGATGGAATCGATCGACTGATAGACCCATCAGTTCCAGGTGGTGCGGCCACTTACGGTACTGGCAACACAACAACTGCTCAGCAAACAGATCCTGCTTTTAATACTTCCACTGACGCTGTTCCAGCTACAAGTTTTAGCCTAAACAATCCAACAGTTAATGTGACAAATCCAACGGGATTGGCAAATCCACGGTCAGGGGCACAAAACCCTCAAGTGCTGGTTAATTATATAGACAACAGTACACAGAATGTTCCGGTTCCGACAGGAGCAAATTGTCAAACTCTTCTGGGTTTTGTCCCGCCCGCAGTAACACCGGCAGGAACACCAGCATTCGTTCCCGATCATTTACTCATAACCGACAGGTCAGGCAATTCAGCTCATAGCTTCTACGCTTGTGTTGATACATCTAAAAACATAGCCAGAGTTAGTATCAGAGGAAACAGCCTGCGTCGCCTTCAACCCAACGATACTGCTTACAACCCCAACAAATCGGCATTTTTCCCAACAGCAACCGTTCAAGTACAAGGTCTCGGTGCAGTAGGACAATAACTTATGTTTGAAACAGATTTCCGACTCGCGGCACTAGCACATAAAACAGGAGAGTAAAATGAAAACCCCAATATTATTAAAAGTTTTGCAGATTTCTGCAACAAAAGCAAACCCCAATTACAAAAATACTGCATCCAGAAAGGGCGATCAGGGATTCACCCTTCTAGAATTGCTGGTGATAGGGTTAATCGTAGGTATATTAAGCTCGATCGCCGCTCCAAGCTGGGAGGCATTCATCAACAGACAAAGAGTTCGCACTGTGAACGATCGCGTTTTCCAATCATTACGTCTTGCACAAAGCGAAGCAAAACGAACTAAGCGCGATGTCACAGTTACATTTTCTGCCCCATCTGTCGATCCGCCAACAGTCACGTTTAACCCCCCACTAGGTACGGGTGGTAGTACGCAGACGTTAAATGCTGGAGGCGAAATCAAACCTGGTACTATTGCGCTTACCGTTAATACACCTGCGGCTCCTACCACGCCTCCAAACTCGATCGTTTTTGATTACCAAGGCAATCTCACCACAGGTATAACTCCATTTTATGTCACAGTTGCTCCATCTCGCGGCGGTACAAAGCAGTGTGTAATTGTGGACACCCTTCTAGGAGGAATGAGAACAGATGAAGGGACATTCGATACCTCAACAGGAAAGGGTTGCAAGTAGCCCCCTTGATATTTTTTAATCCATAACATCAATTCCGCATAAATGCAGAATTGCTAAAACATATTAACTTAAATTATTTTATATTTCAAATCCTATTAAAACAGTCAAAATATGCAGCTAGAACTAAAACAAATAATCATCCAGCCAGGAAATCAACTATTACTCAAAGACATAACCTGGTCGATGTTTGAAACTCTACTAACAGAATTGGGAGAAAGTCGCGCATCCAGACTTTCCTACAGCAAAGGAACATTAGAAATCATGGTTCCCCTACCCGAACACGAAATTGGTAAAGTCCTGATTGGTAACTTAGTCGAAGCACTACTCGAAGAACTTGGTATTGAATTTTGGTCTCTAGGTTCCACCACCTTCAAAAATCAAAAAATGGCTCAAGGAGTAGAACCAGATACCTGTTTTTACATCCAAAACGAAGCCGCAGTCAGAGGCAAAAGCCGCATCGACATAGAAACAGACCCACCTCCCGATTTAGCCATAGAAATCGACCTCACCTCCCGCACTCAGTTCAACAACTACGAAGCATTAGGAGTTCCCGAATTGTGGCGCTACAACGGCCGCAACCTGCAAATCAGCGTATTGCAAAATGGAAAATACATACAGTCCGATCGCAGTCTCCAGTTTCCCAACTCCCCCATCACCGAGCTCATCCCCCAATATTTAGAACAAAGCAAAACAGCCGGCAGAAACGTCGCGATGAAAGCCTTTCGATCTTGGGTAAAAGCGCAAATTTAGCGGGGCGATGACAAAATTGCTGTAGGGAAACCGCACTACCGTTTCCTGACAGCCGTTTCCTTACCTGCTTTTTTAAATTGGTGAGGACTCAGACCAACTATCACAAATAGGGGTTAAATTTTAGGTATGTACTTACGCTCGAATCGCTCTTAAGCTTAGGGGAGAGCGCTAAAGCGCAACAACATACCTTCGGGCGATTTATGCGGGCGATTTATGCGGGCGATTTATGCGGGCGATTTATGCGATCGGGCGATGACAAAATTGCTGTAGGGAAACCGCACAACCGTTTCTTGACTACCGTTTCCTTACCCGCTTTTGTAAATTTGCATAAATTTTCAGTAAATACCGATCTATACACTCCCCAAACCCAAAGTTAAAATATAGCCAATAAAAAATAGCTCCTCCTAGCTGTTTTTTTTGCCCGCTAAATATCAGGGAGTGCATCTACGTGTCAATATATAAAACGCTCAAAGGCAGAGCCACTACACCTGCCGCAGGTTTTACAATGATTGAGCTATTGATAATTATATTAATCATAGGAATATTTAGTGCGATCGTCACCCCCTCCTGGCTGATGTTCATCAACAACCAGCGTTTAAAAGCATCGCTCGATCGAGCTTATTGGGCAATGGAACTCGCACACAGCAACGCCAAACGCGACAAAATTTCATGGCAAGCCAGCTTCAAAGAAGTAGGAGAAAACGTACAAATAGCAGTTCACCCAGCCGACATTTCCCCAGCCCAAGTACCAGCCAGTCAATGGAAAAACCTAGAACCGCAAATTAAAATAGATCCAGATGAAACAACAGTGCTCCAAGTAAATGAAAACAACGAGCAAAAAACAAACGGCACAATCCGGCGAGTCATGTTCAACCATCGAGGTTGCCCCGTATCTCGAAGCGACCACGACTGCACCCTAACGAGTATAAGAGCCAAAGGAACCCTAACGCTATATCATCCCAACTTAAGAAACAGCCAACGCTGCATCATCATTTCCACTCTCCTAGGACATAAACGCACCTCCAAAAGACAATCAACACGCAACGAAAACCAAAGATATTGTTACTGACAGGGCGATCAATAATTTTGGGGGTAGGGAAACGGCATAGCCGTGTCCTCAATAGCCGTGTTGTCGATCGTTACATCCTCGGGGGCGATCGCCCGGAACCCCGCAAGCTACGATTATTTTGGAGTAGGGAAACGGCATTGCCGTGTCCTTAATATCCTTGTTGTCGATGCTTATATGCGATCGCGCGAGCGATTATTTTGGGGTAGGGAAACGGCATTGCCGTGTCCGACTTTGCCTTGTTGTCGATCGTCAAATTCGATCGTCAATTCCTGACGCCACATCTCATATCATGTCCGGTAGTACAACCATAGTAAAATAGCTAAGTATACCCTTTGTAAAAAGCATCCTATCTAACCAATGC
>NZ_JAUBUI010000135.1:0-10495 GCF_036705385.1 Microcoleus sp. B3-A4
GTGAGGCTATTTCTGCCCATTCTTGTGACTTGGCTCGGCCTGAGCTCATTCCCCTTTTTCAGACCTGAATCCTTACGTATTTCATTCTTTCTTCTCGATTTTTTTCTTGATAGCGAAGTTGTTTTTTTTTTGTAATTTTCAGTTTTTTTAAGGCATAGCAGATGGCACTCAGTCTGACGCCTGAAAGTTCTTGCTCTTTCTACTAATCTTGCTTCTGGTTTTTTTTCAACATCTTTTTTGAGGGCTTCCCAATCTAGCTTTCGTTGACGGTGGTTGACCTGAGTTGGTCGAAGGTCTTCCCTACCTAACCATCTATAAATTGTTGCTCTTCCTACCTTAAATATGGCGGCCGCTTTCGTTATACTCCCTCCATTTTCTACATAATTGACTACTTTTTGTCTTAGGTCTAGACTGTAAGCCATTTTTTTATAATTAAGTATTTTTATCGATTTTATCATGATCTTACCTCTGTCTCACTTTTATTTGAAATGACTATAATTATTATTAAGCCGATTTTATTATTTTTATGGCAAACACAACAGTACGATCGCCCTTTTTGCTAATGTGCGATCGCACTCCCCAGCAGCAATTAGGCACATCCCGAATAGCTGCGAAATTTCTATCCAATTAAAAGTGTCGCAAAAGGCGATTCTGGTAATAGATTTAACTTGAGATTTCCGCCACCTTCAATAACCGCGATCGTGTCAAAGCGACTAACTTGGGTAACTCCATTTTGAAAATCGGTGGGAAAGCCGTTCGTTTGGATAGCTAAATCTCGATTATTGTTGATGGGAACTATCAAAAATTGCTCTAAATCATACCCTGCTAGCTGGATCATATCCTGCCCTTGGGTAAAGTTCCGAATTGTCGCAAAACCCGACCCAATGTAGAACTGTGAGATTCCGGCCGGGTTCCCCTTACTGCCTACTAAAGGTGTACCAAGTACAAATGTATCGCGGCCGGTACCCCCAAGGAGAGTATCGAATTCATTGCTGCCGTCACCTTCATACACTCGACCGGAGCCAAAGCCATTACCTGTACCTAAACCTACTTCAGTTCCAATTAATTCAACTTTCCCCACCCCGGAACCAGTGATGATGTCATTCCCAGGAGTTCCGACAAAAGTCGCAGAGCGACTAGGCTCGTTTTTGCCGAAATTCAAGTAGTGTTCGCGACCGGTTTTCAAGGCTCCCGATTCCACAAATGGCCGAATATCGGGGTTTCTTTCTAAGTATTCCGTTTCAAAAAATGAAGTCCCAAACTGACCGTCTTTGATGCCGAATTCAATGAAATGCTGGTAGCCATTTTTAAAAGTTCCATTCTGAATAAACGGCTGCAACTGTCGGTTATTTGCGAGATAAAACGCTTCGTCATACTCAGCAGATACCCGAGTGCGACCTTCTTCGTAACCGTATTGGATAAAGTGGTCTAGACCCGTCGCAAAAGGTGCACTTGGGTTGTTGGGGGTGCGGACTAAGGCAGCGATGTCTGGGTTGCCACCAAGGTAAGTAGCTTCGTCAAAATACCGCGATACTTTGGTTAAGCCGCCGGCTTGACCGAATTTTTCAAAGTGTTCTCTTCCAGATTTGATAACTCCTGCATCAATGGCTGGCTTGACCCAAGGATATTGAGCAAGGTAGTATTGTTCGTCAATAATTGCGTAACTAGCCATGTCTTTCTACTGAGCCTTTAATGAGCTGTTTATGCAATTTATCAATAATCCAGAATAGAGACAATTACCTGACCGGGTGATTTTACCCCACAGTAAAATCTCACTTAAGCTCTATGCTTTCTAGCCAAGGAAAGTGAGACCGACTGGAGGACTAAATGGATTTATCATCTCAATCGGTTGCAGAGTTAGACTTGATCCGCCCTGAATTCTGGCAAGTGTATCTCCCGATTTTTGAATTAATAAGTCCGCCCCTGATGGAAATATACTCAGTTCATTAAAGCTTTCCACCAACTGAATAAAATCTTTTCCTTTTTCAAAATTGACAATCCTGGCCTCCCCACTGCCGGTATAGAAATCTACCCGGCTGATAAAATTACGTCTGTTGTTGGGAACAGCATCTCCGAGCACGAAGTAATCAATGCCAGAAGTGCCAATCAATGTATCGAATTCAGTGGTAGTCAGGAAAGGCTCTCTCGTGATGTCATCTGAGTTCAAAGCGTCATACTTATTCTTATTAATGCCAAAAGGTGGATTTGGGCCGGCGAAAGCTACTTGCAGTCCGATAATTTGATTTTTTCCCGCAGTAAATCCCGTGACGATATCATTACCGTTGGTTCCTGTAAAAAATCCGTATCGATTTGACTCAAATTGCCCAAATTTTAGATAGTGTTCTCGACCAGTTTTTAAACTTCCAGCCTCCACAACTGCCGCCACATCTGGGTTATCTCCCAAGTAACGTGGTTCAAAGAAACTTGTCCCGTACCTCCCTTCTGTTTTTCCGAATTGGATAAAGTGTTGAAATCCGGATTTAAAAATTCCGTTCTGCACGAAAGGAGTTATTTCCGGGTGGCGCTTTAAATAAAAAACTTCGTCGTAGTCAGGCGATACTCGCGTGCGGCCTTCTTCGTAACCAAACTGGATAAAGTGGTCTAAACCTGAAGCAAAGGGCCGGTTTTGGTTGTTGGCGGCGCGAACAAATGGTGCAATATCTTGATTTTGAGCTAGATATGTATCTTCGTCAAAATACCGCGATATTTTTGTGAGGCCGGCGGCTTGACCAAATTTTTCAAAGTGTTCTCTTCCAGATTTGATGATGCCTGCATCAATAGCTGGTTTGAGCCACGGATATTGCGAAAGGTAGTATTGTTCGTCAAAAATTGCGTAGTTAGCCATGTTTTTCACTTCTTTTCAATTAGCGATCGCACCGACAGCATCCAAAGACCCGTTCTGAATAGCTGCCAGATTTCTACCCAATTAAAGTTCTAAAATAACTAGAGTCTGGTAATAGATTTAAACTGAGATTTCCACCACCTTCAATTACAGCAATAGTATCACCATAACTAAGTTGGTCACCTCCATTTGGTGTATAGAACGGCAAGCCGTTTGTTTGGATTGCTAAATCTCGATTATTGTTGATGGGAAACACAATGTATTTATCGAATGATGTAGAGCCGAGCAGGATCGTATCCTGACCTTGGGTAAAGTTTTGAATTGTAGCAAAACCTGGTTCCTTGTAAAACTGTACGCTGACAGGCGTCGGTCTGCTACCCCCTATACCTGGGACGGTAACGGCCAACACGAAGTTATCGCGACCGCTACCGCCAATGAGAGTATCGAATTCATTGCTTCCGTAACTTTGATACTGCCTGTTGCGGTTAGTCTCTACATCTAATGCAACTCCAATTATGTCAACATTTCCTATCCCGAAACCGGTGACGATATCATTGCCGGAAGTTCCGAAAAAAGTCGCATAGGGACGAACGGACTCAAATTGCCCGAATTTTCGGTAGTGTTCTCCGCCCGTTTTAAAATCTCCCGCCTTAACTGCTGCTGCTACAGGCGGGTTGTCTAGCAAGTATTGTTCTTCAAAAAAGGTGTTCGCATAAAGACCTTCTTTCGATCCGAATTTGACAAAGTGCTCAAATCCTGATTTAAAAGTTCCGTTCTCTACAAACGGAGCCAGTACGGGATATCTTTTTAAGTAAAATACTTCGTCGTAGTCAGGCGATACGCGAGTGCGACCCTCTTCGTAACCGTATTGGATAAAGTGGTCTAGTCCTGTCGCAAACGGCGCGTTTGGGTTGACTGTGCGGACGAAAGGTGCGAGGTCTGGATTTCCCTCAAGGTAAGTTTCTTCGTCAAAATACCGCGATATTTTGGTGAGACCGGCGGATTGACCAAATTTTTCAAAGTGTTCTCTTCCAGATTTGATGATTCCTGCATCAATGGCTGGTTTCAGCCACGGATATTGCGAAAGGTAGTATTGTTCGTCGAAGATATCGTAATTCATAGTTTGCTGTTTAAAGAATGTAAAGTGCGATCGTACTTTTTCATAGCACAATCGCCCACAACAAATCAAAAGTCATCAATCATCAGCATTAGCTAATGACTGATGACTGATGGCTGATGACTGATGACTGATGACTGATGACTAATCACTATCCAATCAAGAAAGTACCGTTACCGTTAGATTCTTGGAAAGTTAAACCCAAGGTTGCTCCTCCTTCAATCACGCCCAGCACATCTCCAAAACGCTGGATTGACAAATTGTTGCCAACCGGAGTTAGGCTGTAGCCGTTTAATGAAGTTCCTTGCAGTTGGATAAAATCGCTTTCTATGTCGAAGTTGCGAATGGTAGCTTGACCGTTACCCAAATACAGCGGTGTCGCGGTGACATTCCCCGCTGTAGGAGGAACTCCGAGCACAAATGTATTGGTTCCCGGAGCACCAATCAGGACATCGAATTCATTAGTGCCAAAGCTTTCATACTGCCGATTACCTTGGGAGTCTATACCTACTTCTACTCCCACAAGTTCGACATCGCCCACGCCAACACCAGTTAAAACATCGTTGGTACGGGTGCCGACAAAAGTCGCGTCGCGGGCCGGCTCAAATTGCCCGAAATTGAAAAAGTGTTCGCGGCCTGTTTTCAAGTTTCCAGAGTTGACAAACGGCACGATGTCGGGGTTTTCTTTTAAGTATTCCGGTTCAAAAAATGAAGTCCCAAACCGACCTTCTTTGGCCCCGAATTGAATGAAATGCTGGTAGCCTGATTTGAAAGTTCCGTTTTGAATAAACGGTTGGAGTTCAGAGTTGTTTGCTAAATAAAAGCTTTCGTTGTATTCGGGTGATACTTGGGTGCGTCGCTGTCCTTCATCGTAACCGAACTGGATAAAGTGATCGAGGCCGGTCGCAAAAGGCGCGTTTGGGTTGATTGTGCGGACGAAAGGTGCGAGATCGGGATTCCCAGCAAGGTAAGCATTTTCGTCAAAATAACGCGATACATTAGTTAGACCGCCTTCTCGCCCGAATTTTTCAAAGTGTTCTCTCCCAGATGAGATGACTCCTGCGTCAATGGCTGGTTTGATCCAAGGATATGAGGCGAGGTAGAATTGTTCGTCGAAAATTGCGTAGTTAGCCATGTTTCCCCCTAAAGTTTTGATGAGTTTGAGATTCTATAGCAATTAGCTATCCATGAACTCGATCGCCAATCAGGAATTTAGACAAAACAGACGTTATGAAATGGTTTTAAATTCCTGGTAAAATGTTAATCTAGATAACGCAGCAATTATCGGAAGGCTACATTCTGCTTTCAGAAATTATGCCTTTTTCCCCTCAGTTAATTGCTCGATCGCAAGTTCGATCACTTCTACAAAACTTGAAAGTTTTTTCAGGATTTCTTTCTCAATCCTTGGTTAATCTTTAATTATTTTATCCAACTCATTAACCCTTTACATATACATTTAATTTTGTCAAGTAAATTTTTGTAAATAAAATTTGGAGTATTTGCTCAAGGAATTTAGAAGAAAATGTAACGAAAAGTTGCCCTAAATTTGTCGAATTGTGTCATGTGCAGGCTCAAATCGCCTAATGGCAAGCATTTTCTGGTAAAAATGCTTATGGGATAAAAAAATTCCCGATTCCCGAAAACAGCATCTTAAAGGAGCCTAACCGGATGTTCACTCACGTCAAGCCCACCATTCGCCACGTCGTGCCGGAAAACTTGCAGGGGCGATCGCTCATGAAGGTGGTCTATGTCGTACTGGAACCGCAGTATCAAAGCGCCCTGTCGGCAGCGGTTCGATCGATAAACAAGAAAAATCCGAATCTGGCAATAGAAATCAGTGGCTACCTGATCGAGGAACTCCGCAGCCCGGAAAATTACGAGGCCTTCAAGCGGGATGTGGCAGATGCCAATGTATTTATTGCTTCTCTAATTTTCATCGAAGATTTGGCAGAAAAAGTGGTAGCGGCGGTGGAACCACTGCGCGACAGCTTGGATGTCGCCGTCGTCTTCCCGTCGATGCCAGGGGTGATGCGACTCAATAAAATGGGCAGTTTCTCGATGGCACAGTTGGGACAAAGCAAAAGTGCGATCGGCGAATTCATGAAAAAACGGAAGGAAAAATCCGGGAGTTCCTTCCAAGACGGAATGCTGAAACTGCTGCAAACTTTGCCGAAAGTGCTGAAATATTTGCCCATCGACAAAGCCCAAGATGCGCGCAACTTCATGCTGAGTTTCCAGTATTGGCTGGGAGGTTCCCAAGAAAACTTGGAAAACTTCTTGCTGATGCTGTCACATAAATATGTATTCAAAGGCCAAGAACAGCTAACTTTCCAAGATCCCGTTGTCTACCCGGATATGGGAATTTGGCATCCCTTGGCACCGTCGATGTTTGAGGATGTAAAAGGATACCTCACCTGGTACAACGCCCGCAAAGATATTTCGGCAGACCTCAAAGACCCCCTCGCACCTTGCATCGGCTTGGTATTGCAGCGGACTCACTTAGTCACGGGAGATGACGCGCACTATGTAGCAATGGTGCAGGAATTGGAGGCAATGGGGGCGCGGGTGGTGCCGATTTTTGCCGGCGGTTTGGACTTCTCGAAACCAGTCGAAACTTTCTTCTTGGAAGTTGGGACCAAAGGTGTTGCACCGCTGCCGATAGTTGATGCGGTGGTTTCTCTGACTGGTTTTGCGCTGGTGGGCGGCCCGGCGAAACAAGATCACCCGAAGGCGATCGAGACTTTGAAAAAGCTAAACTGCCCTTACATGGTGGCTTTGCCGCTGGTTTTCCAAACGACGGAAGAGTGGGAAAATAGCGATTTAGGCTTGCACCCGATTCAAGTTGCTTTGCAAATTGCCATTCCCGAGTTGGATGGTGCGATCGAACCGATTATTTTGTCGGGAAGAGATGGCGCAACTGGCAAGGCGATCGCCCTACAAGACCGGATCGAAGCAATTTCCCAGCGCGCTATGAAGTGGGCAATGCTGCGCCGCAAACCAAAATTAGATAAAAAAGTTGCGATCACAGTTTTCAGTTTCCCGCCGGACAAAGGCAACGTCGGAACAGCCGCTTATTTGGACGTTTTCGGCTCGATTTACCAAGTATTGAAAGCCTTAAAAGGCAACGGTTACGACTTGCCAGAACTGCCGGATTCCGCCGAAAAACTGATGCAAGAAGTCATCCACGACGCAACAGCCCAATACCAAAGTCCCGAATTAAATGTTGCTTACCGGATGTCGGTAGCTGAATACGAAGAATTCACTCCTTACTCGGAACGCTTGCAAGAAAATTGGGGCCCGCCTCCGGGACATTTGAACAGCGACGGACAAAATTTGCTGATTTTCGGCAAACATTTTGGCAATGTGTTTATCGGAGTGCAACCTACTTTTGGATACGAAGGCGATCCGATGCGGTTGTTATTCTCTCGTTCCGCCAGCCCGCACCACGGTTTTGCTGCTTACTATACATATTTGGAGCGCATTTGGGGTGCGGATGCGGTGCTGCACTTTGGCACTCACGGTTCGCTAGAATTCATGCCCGGTAAGCAGATGGGAATGTCTGGGGAATGTTATCCCGACAGTTTGATCGGCAAAATTCCTAACCTCTATTATTACGCCGCCAACAATCCCAGCGAGGCAACAATTGCCAAGCGCCGCAGTTATGCTGAAACAATCAGCTATCTGACTCCTCCGGCTGAAAATGCTGGTTTGTACAAAGGTTTGCAGGAACTCAGCGAGTTAATTGCTTCTTATCAAACTTTGAAAGAGACTGGGCGCGGTGTGCCGATTGTTGATGCGATCGTCGAAAAATGCCGTTTGGTGAATTTGGACAAGGATATCGCCCTACCTCCGGAACAAGAAAGAGGGGTGGCTGCGGGAATGACTTCGGAGGAACGCGACAATTTAGTTGGCTTGGTTTACCGCAAGTTGATGGAGATTGAGTCGCGGTTGTTACCTTGCGGTTTGCACGTTATCGGTAAGCCACCGACTGCGGAAGAGGCGATCGCAACTTTGGTGAATATCGCCAATTTAGACCGCGAAGAAGACGGGCTGATCAGCTTGCCGCGGATTATTGCTAACAGTCTCGGACGCGATATCGGCGAAATTTACAGCAATAGCGACAAAGGCATTTTAACTGATGTTGAATTGCTGCAAAATATCACGTTGGCCTGTCGGGATGCAGTTGGCGCTTTGGTGAAGGAACAAACCGACGCTGAGGGTAGAGTTTCCCTTGTTTCTAAGTTGAATTTCTTCAACATGGGCAAGAAAACACCTTGGGTTGAAGCCTTGCACGCCGCAGGTTACAAAAAAATCGATCCAGAACCGATTAAACCGCTGTTTGAGTATCTGGAATTCTGCTTGCAGCAAGTTTGTGCTGACAACGAATTAGGCGCTTTGTTGCGCGCGTTAGAAGGCGAGTATGTTCTGCCTGGCCCCGGTGGCGATCCGATTCGCAACCCTGATGTTTTGCCGACTGGCAAGAATATGCACGCTTTAGACCCGCAGTCAATCCCTACAACGGGGGCGGTTAAGTCTGCTAAGCTTGTAGTCGATCGGCTGTTAGAAAGACAGCGCGTTGATAACGGCGGAAATTACCCAGAAACCATCGCCGTTGTGTTGTGGGGAACCGACAACATCAAGACATACGGCGAATCCCTCGCCCAAGTAATGTGGATGGTGGGAGTGAAGCCAGTTCCCGACGCTTTGGGTCGGGTAAACAAACTCGAATTGCTTTCTTTAGAAGAGTTGGGACGCCCTCGGATCGACGTAGTAATTAACTGTTCTGGCGTATTCCGCGACTTGTTCATCAACCAAATGAATTTGTTAGATAAAGCCGTGAAAATGGCAGCGGAAGCCGACGAACCGTTAGAGATGAACTTCGTCCGCAAACACGCCCTGAAGCAAGCGGAAGAAATGGGAATTAACCTGCGACAAGCAGCAACCCGGGTATTTTCCAATGCCTCAGGTTCCTATTCATCTAACATCAACTTGGCGGTGGAAAACAGCACTTGGGAAAGCGAAACCGAGTTGCAGGAAATGTATTTAACTCGCAAATCCTTCGCCTTTTCTTCCGACAATCCGGGAACAATGGAACAAGACCGGAAGATTTTTGAATCCTCCTTGAAAACTGCGGAAGTGACATTCCAGAACTTGGATTCTGCCGAGATTTCCCTAACCGACGTGTCGCACTATTTCGACTCCGATCCGACTAAATTGATCGGCAGTTTGCGCGCAGATGGGAAGCAACCGACATCCTTTGTTGCTGATACAACCACAGCCAACGCGCAGGTTCGGACGCTATCAGAAACCGTGCGTTTAGATTCGCGGACTAAGCTGCTGAATCCGAAGTGGTACGAGGGGATGTTGTCGCACGGTTATGAAGGCGTGCGGGAGATTTCTAAGCGTCTGGTGAATACCACTGGATGGAGTGCGACGGCGGGCGCTGTGGATAATTGGGTGTATGAGGATGTTAACACTACGTTTATCCAAGATGAGGAGATGCAGAAGCGTTTGCTGAATCTGAATCCTCATTCGTTCCGCAAGATTGTCAGCACTTTGCTTGAGGTGAATGGCCGGGGTTATTGGGAAACTTCGGAGAACAATTTGGATCGTTTGCGTGAACTTTATCAGGAGGTTGAAGACCGGATTGAGGGCGTAGAATAGAGTTATAAATAAGTGTAGGGGAATAGGCCCCTACACTTATTTTTCCATTAGGTTCGTTGTTGAAAAGAATCAGAATTTGCACTCAATCTAATTATGGGAGGATAGGTTATGGCTCTTATGGTTCCTGATTCTACAACATCAAAAATGAATCAAGGACAAATCAGTTTATATGAAATATTGCGTGAAAACTTGCCCAATATTTTTTTTGATATTGCGTTTGAAGTGGGAAAGGGAAGAGCGATCGCATCTTTATTTAGTCACAAACACTCTGGAGTTTTTGTGGCTTTTTTTGAGTAGAAAAGTAATCTTCGAGCCTTGTGCAGCCTTCCTCCAGCAGTTGATCTAATTTTCTAACAGGCCACACTCTTGCCGTGCCGTCATCTCCAGCTGTAGCCAGCAATTTGCCATCGTCGCTAAAAGCAGCACTATTGACAATGCCCTGATGACCGAGAAATTCAGCCAATTGTTGTCCTGATGAAGTCCATAACTTTACTGTGCCACTAGCTCCAACTGTAGCAAGTAGGTTGCCATCTTTGGTGAAACTGAAACTGATATTTCTGACGCTACTCTGATAAGCTTTAACTTCTGCCAACCGCTTGCCATTGAGATGCCATCGCCTGATAAAGCCATCATCTCCTGCTGTAAAAACTTCCTTGCCATCCGGGCTAAAACTGACACCATAGACAGTACCCTGATGACCCTTAAGTTCTACCTTGCTCTGGTTTTCAGTGTTCCACAGCGATGCCTTCCCACCCTCTCCAACTGTAGCTACCAGCTTGTTGTCTGGGCTAAACCTCAATGGCACTGAAAAAGTCTCAATCACGCCCTCCGTTTAGATTTCAAGACAGAGCGAGGTTCCTGCATTCGAGGAT
>NZ_JAUBUI010000136.1:0-10304 GCF_036705385.1 Microcoleus sp. B3-A4
TTTGACTAAATGGTTCGTTGAAATCTTTTGTCGAAGTGAGTGAAATTTTGGATCATTTTTTCGTTGGAACACTCTAAGAGTTTTTTCATGCGTGAGTTTCTTTATTCAGAAATCTCTCAAATTGAAGGTATCCCTAACATTCCTAGCGATCCTGACTTGGCGATCGCAGCAGGAAAGAATTTGTGTGAGAGGGTGCTTGAACCAATTCAAGATGCGCTTGGTCGGATTAGTATCCGCTCAGCCTATCGTTCTTGTGGGGTGAACGCCAAAGGAGCAGAGAATAAAAATCAGTACAACTGTGCCAGTAATGAGGCCAACTATGCAGAACATATCTGGGACGTAAAAGATTCAGAGGGGTATATGGGAGCAACAGTATGTATTATTGTTACATCATTCATCCCTTACTACGATCGCACTCAAGATTGGACAGCATTGGCATGGTGGATACATGACCACATTGATGCTTATGCAGCAATGACCTTTTTCCCAAACTATGCAGCGTTCAACATTAGGTGGAGCGAGAATCCTAATGTTTCAAAAGAAATTTATAGCTACGTAAAAAACCCGCACACTGGTAAGAAGAGCGGGTATCTGACAAAGAAGGGGATGGATAATTTCTTAGGTTTGCATGAGCAGTTTTACCAAGAATTTATCGATCGCTGACTAACCATTGCCTTGAACCTCTATGCGATAGTTGTATCCCTGTTCAGTCAGAAATAGTTGGCGGTGTCTGGCAAAATCCTCCTCGCAAGTTTGTAGCGAGACTAATGTATAAAAGCTGGCATTGTGTCCGTCGGGTTTGGGGCGGAGAATTCGTCCGAGGCGCTGCGCTTCTTCTTGGCGAGAACCATACTTTCCCGATACTTGAATTAAAACATCGGCATCGGGTAAATCGACGGCAAAATTGCCCACGCGAGATAGAATTAATCCGGGAATTTCTTTGTGACGGAATGCTTCGTATAACCGATCGCGATCTGCCTGTTTTGTCTTCCCCGTAATCAGAGGCAATTCGGTAATTTTGGCGATCGCATCCAACTGTTCGAGATACTCACCAATAATTAAAATACGGTGTCCCGCTTCCTTTTGCAACAAACCTTGCACCACATCCAACTTACCTGGATTTTCCGCAGCAATCCGAAACTGATTGCGGCGGGGCGCTAGGGCATATTCCATTTTTTCCGCTTCATTTTGCGCGACGCGGATTTCCGTACAATTGGCAGTGGCAATAAATCCCTGTCCTTCCAATTCGCGCCAAGGTACGTCATAGCGCTTGGGCCCAATCAACGTGAATACATCCCCTTCTTTCCCGTCTTCGCGAATCAATGTCGCAGTTAAACCTAACCTGCGTCGTGCTTGTAGTTCAGCGGTGATCCGAAATATCGGTGCAGGTAATAGATGGACTTCATCATAAATAATCAGTCCCCACGATTCCGCATTAAACAACTCGAAATGCGGGAATTCATCATCTTTATTCGATCTATAACTTAGCATTTGGTAAGTCGATAGGGTGACAGCAGCCGTCTGTTTGGTGACACTGCTGTACTCAGCGATCGCATCCTCAGTTAAACTTGTTTTGTCTAATATTTCCCTGCGCCACTGGTGTACTGAAGTCAAACTGCTGGTGAGGATGAGTGTCTTTTGCTTTACCAAACTCATCGCTAACATCCCGACTATCGTTTTACCAGCCCCGCACGGTAGGACGATCGTCCCACTTCCACCTTTTACCTCCCCGTCCTGATAGAATGCCTCTGCTGCTTCTTGTTGATAAGCACGCAAATTAAAGGGCAAGTCCGCTAAAGTACGATCGCGCAAAGAAATCCCTAATTCGGCACCCTCGACATATCCAGCCAAATCTTCTGCCGGATAGCCCACCGCTAGTAAAGCTTGCTTGAGTACGCCGCGATTCCCCGCATCGACTTGAAAGCAAAGATCGGAGATGCGCTTGCCCAACATTGGTTTGACGCGATCGTCCCGTACCAGCAATTCCGCTAGGGGCAAATCGGCAATTCGCAGTTGTAAATCGGGGCTAGCCGCATCGATTCTTTCAATTACAGTTAATCCATACCGCGCCCCCAACAGTTCAATTTCCTGCGCTACGGACTCAGGAATGGGATACTTGGCATACTTTCGCAAAGCTGCGATCGCCTCTTCAACTGGCATTCCCGCCGCCCGCGCATTCCACACGCTGAGGGGCGTGATGCGATACGTGTGGATGTGTTCGGGACTTTTGATTAATTCGGCAAAGGGGGCGATCGCTTCTCGCGCCTGTTGTGCTGTGGGAGCGTGAACTTCTAGTAAGATCGATCGATCACTTTGTACGATCAAAGCATTTTCGGGAACATAATTCATAAGTTGTTGCGATCGCAGATAATATCAATTCCGGTTGCACCGTCAGGTGATTATTGACTGTTGACTGTTGACTGTTGACTCATGACAATCTAAAATCTAAAATCTAAAATCGCTCGATACCACCGGACACGATCTTACTATTTATCCCGCTGGGGTAAGACGTAGCCGATCTGCCGCAGGGCGTTGCGAAATTTACTTTCCTGGGATAATGGAACTGCTAAAGTGCGATCGCCCGCTAGCTGACAGAATTTTTTGGTACGGGAATCATTGGCAATCAACACGGCTAAATGGGCGTTAGTACATTCGATTAACTGGACAGTTCCTGCATCTTGCAAACTATTCGAGCGTTCTGTAACATCCGTCAGAAATTGCTGTACGGTTTCGGGTAGCGGTTCGATACTTCTTGTCTCTAAAACTTCTTTAAATTCTGCTAGCGGGTATCCGGCTTCAATGGCCGTAAATAGCTTTTGTCGATCGAGTTGCCAGACGACATCTGAAACTTTTTTAGCATAGAGATCGAGGACGATCGCATCTGATGTCGCAATGCCTTCTCCTGCTACAACAATATCTAAATTGGGCAGTACGCGGAGTGTTTGACGGAACTCAATTGCTGGCGGGGTGTAATTCTGAGTCAATCCCAAACAGTAAGCCCCCAAAGCTGTCAGGCGAAAAGAGATTAAGCCGTCGTAGCGGCTGAGAAATCTCAAATCGTCCGTTCCCCAAAGATCGTCAAAATCGCTGGGTACCAGGGACGGATCGGCATAGGCAACATCAATTATTCCCAGGGTAGCAACATACTCAAACAACAGGCAGCGCATATATCTTTCTTGCAGAATATGCCAATCGTGACTGCCCGAATATCCTAAGTTACCATACCCAAATTCAGAAATGTAGAGATTGTCGGGATCGCGCGTTACTTCAAACCGATTGCCCCTTGCCAACATATACCTGCTAAATTCGCTAAACAGAATCCATTTACCGACAGGACATTCTGCTAGTATTGAGGCGATCGCCTCTCTCCGCCCCGCCACCGCTGTCATGCCGCGCGCGCCCTTGCCGGTTTGTCCTTTAATCGCATCAATGCGGCGAAATTCATCAAAAGTGTTTGTTTTTAACCAGCGCTTCCATGCTGTCTGTAATCCTTTGGCAGGTGATTCTTGCAAAGCTTTCTGTCCCGCTTTGGTCAAAACAAGCTTTTTGCCCGATTGTTCGGCGAATTTGCTCGCTTGGGCGATCGGGGCCCAAGCAAAGGATTTGATGTTACCAACCTCGTACAATATATCGCCCTTTTCCAAGGTAGCTTGCCGCTGTTCGTCGTTATAAAAATCACCCCCTTGCAATACGGCGGCGATCGCTTTCAGAGTTGTGGCACCAGGTAATGCGGTTTTCTCGCTAACGGCAACTTTGCCCGACTGAATCAGACGCAAAACAGCTTCCAAATCCTTTGGGGCTGCCCGTTCCATTTCACAAATTGTCAAAGGAAGTTCGTACTCGGATACCTCTCTTTGAGATGTACAAAAGTTATGTTTTTCTACACGAACCATAAAATTATCTGGCAGTACATCACCAACCAGATTTAAGGAAGCTGCTTGAGGTTTTGGCACAAACTTCAGCAAGTTTTTTTCAAGATCGTAGGGTATCGCAGTGCCGTAGAAGAACAAGCATAGTATGGATGGTTCTCGGTTGTATCCATAGTGATCGCTCTTTCCCCAGTCTGGTTGTTGTCCGTATTTCGCCATAAATACATCGGCATCATACCCACCACCTGACCCATGTATAACTTCCGCTACGGCCGCTTTTTGCAGGTCGTCTAATTGCGCCCAAACTTGCTTAAGTTTTTCTCCCTGCATTTGCTGTTTAATCCCAGCAACCAGGTCAGCTTTGCGGGTTAATTTACGATCGCCCGACAACAGTGCATTCAGCTTTTTTAAATCTTCAACAATTATTCCTTCGAGTGCCTCTTGGAGGGTAGGAACATCATCTAGGGTTTGGTAACGCGGCATAATTTTTGGCAATTCGCCTGCTGCAAAATTGTTTCTGCTACCAAATATAACAACTTTCCGAAAATTATAACTTGAATTTTTGTAACAAAATTTCGCAGTAAGGTTTGATATTTATTGTTAAACACACAAATTCTGTCTGATAAAGTACAGAAGTACGCTATCTAACAAAGTCGAAATTACACAAATACTCTTGCACAAGTTTAGGGAAGTAATCTTAATTGAAAATTAGACCTTTGAGATTTAACTCGGAGTGTGAGATAATTATTTACCATCGTGATTTGTGTTTTACTGAGCCCGCCGGCGCGGTAAAACAGGAGTCGCCGTCAGCATTCTTAAAAAAAATTCTCAATTCCCAATCATCACAAACAAGGCCATATGAGCGAACACCAAACCATCAGCTACCGCACCGAAAGCGACTCGATGGGAGACAAACAAATCCCATCTAATGTCTACTACGGCATCCAAACCCTGCGCGCCGTTGAAAATTTCCCGATTAGCGGCATTAAGCCTTTATCAACATACGTTGATGCTTGTGTTTTAATTAAAAAAGCAACGGCGATCGCCAATGGCGAACTCGGCTGCATTCCCCAAGACATCAGTCAAGCAATTGTCCAAGCAGCAGATGAAATCCTAGCGGGCAAATTGCGCGACCAATTTGTAGTTGATGTCTACCAAGCCGGCGCCGGAACTTCTCACCACATGAACGTTAATGAAGTTCTTTCAAATCGCGCTTTGGAAATTATGGGCGATGAAAAAGGCAACTACAAGCGCATTAGTCCTAACGATCATGTAAACTACGGTCAATCTACAAATGATGTGATTCCGACGGCGATTCGTATCGGCGGGTTGTTGGCGTTAGAAAAAACTCTTTTTCCAGCTTTGTCGGATGCCGTAGTCGCCCTAGAAAACAAAGCCGAAGAATTCAAAGATATTGTTAAATCCGGCCGCACTCATATGCAAGATGCTGTGCCGGTTAGACTCGGCGATACTTTCGGCGCATGGGCGCAAATTCTCAGAGAACATACCTTGAGAATTGACAGGGCATCCGATGATTTGACATCCCTGGGATTGGGGGGAAGTGCGGCAGGAACAGGCTTAAATACTCACCCTGAATACTGTCAAAAAGTTGCTGAAATTCTCTCGAAACTAATCGATCACCCCGTGAAACCAGCAAGGCATTTAATGGCAGCTATGCAGAGTATGGCACCGTTTGTAAATGTCTCCGGTGCACTGCGAAATCTCGCTCAGGATTGCGTTAAAATGTCCCACGACTTGCGTTTGATGGACTCCGGGCCAAAAACGGGTTTGAAAGAAATTCAACTGCCTCCTGTGCAACCGGGTTCGTCAATTATGCCGGGAAAATACAATCCTGTGATGGCAGAAATGACATCGATGGTGTGTTTTCAAGTTATGGGTTACGATAGCGCGATCGCCCTTGCGGCCCAAGCAGGACAATTAGAGTTGAACGTGATGATGCCCCTGATCGCCTACAATCTCATTCACAGCATCGAAATTTTAGGCAATACCATCAGCGCCCTGAGCACCAAATGCCTCGAAAAAATTGAAGCTAAGGGCGATCGGTGTCTTGCTTATGCTGAAGGTAGTCTCGCCCTCGTTACCGCCCTCAACACTCACATCGGCTATCTCAACGCCGCCGCCGTCGCCAAAGAATCCCTAGAAACGGGCAAATCTTTGCGGCAAATTGTGTTAGAACGGGGTTTAATGAGTGCAGAAGACTTGGCAAAAGTTCTAGATTTAGAAAAAATGAGTGCGATGCCGACATCTTCTGCTAACGTTTAGGATCTCGCAGGTATCAGCTAGAAACTAGAAGGCTGAACTCGATTTAATTCTGCCTTCTACCTTCTGATTTCTGCCTAATCCCTGTCACAGGTTAAAGTTAAACAATTCAGAATTCAATTTTTTTACATTTAATTCTGAATTTTTTTTATAGTCTAAAGTTTGGGAGCAACATTTATGCGCGCCGGTTCTTTTGGCAAATTAACTCAAGATAAAGAGAACACAACTCAAGTGACATTTCATTATGTGGAAGGTCACGCAGAAACCTTTACTCTTCCGATGCCTGCACAAGAATTCCAAGAGGAAGTGCTGAATTTGTTAAATCAACCTTGGTTGACTTTTCATTTAGCAGATCAAACGGTTTTTATCTGTACTGCCCGGGTAGTAAAAGTAGAAGTAAAACCTGCTATCCCGGCACTTCAAGGTCAAGGAATATTCTCTAATTCGCTGCGAGTTAGTACCATGCAGCGGGCAGCAGTTGGCAGATTGCCGATGGATACTTAAACCGAGTGGCTAGTTAGAGGTAATGGGTAATGGGTAAGGATAATCGCTGACAATTTAGAGCGAGGAAAAATTACCAATTACCAATTACTAATTACCAATTATCAATTAGCGATTACCACTTACCAATTACCAATTATGTCGGCTGTTAGTTTAATTCGTGCCAATTCATACGATCGCCAAATCTTGCAAGCATCTTTAGAAAGTTTGCTCGCACCCTGGGGCGGAATCTCGGCTTTTGTCAAATCGGGCGATCGGGTTTTACTCAAACCCAATCTCCTCACCGGTTCTCGCCCTACAAAAGAATGCGTCACCCGCCCGGAATTGGTTTACTGCGTCGCTAAAATGGTGATTGAAGCGGGAGGAAAACCATTTTTAGGTGATAGTCCGGCTTTTGGTAGCGCAATGGGTGTAGCCAAAGCCAACGGTTATTTGCCGCTGTTGGAAGAACTGAATTTGCCAGTAGTTGAGTTTCAAGGAAAACGCTACGAAACAGTCAGCGAAGATTTCAATCATCTGCGAATTTGCAAAGAAGCAATGGAAGCGGATGTAGTGATTAATTTGCCCAAACTCAAATCTCACGTTCAATTAACCGTGACAATGGGCGTGAAAAATTTGTTTGGCTGCGTCCCCGGCAAAATGAAGGCTTGGTGGCACATGGAAGCTGGCAAAGATAGCGCCAGATTCGGTGAAATGCTTGTAGAAACTGCCCGGGCAATTAACCCAAATTTGACGATTTTGGATGGCATTATCGGCCACGAAGGTAACGGGCCAAGCGGCGGCGAACCTAAGTTTTTGGGAATTTTGGCCGCGTCTGATGATGTGTTTGCTTTGGACAGAACTTTAGTGGAAATTATTAATGCTGATCCGGCGGCGGTTCCGACTGTAGCTGCGGCGATGAGATTGGGACTGTGCTCGAATTTAGAGGCGATAGATTTTCCGCTTTTGCAGCCGGAAAATCTCAAGGTTTTGGATTGGAAGTTGCCGGAAAGCATGATGCCAATTGACTTTGGTATGCCCCGCGTGGTGAAGTCGGCTTTCAAGCACCTTTATATCCGGTTTATTAAAGAAAAGTTCAGCATCAAGGCTTCGCATTAGCGAAGAGAGAAGGGGTAAAATTTCTTTTTTTTACTCCTTCTCCTTCGCATTATTAAATTTAAAGAAATATAATTATTATTTACAATATATGTATTTATGTAAACTTTCAACAAGTTTTGTTATAACTCTAGGGTTTAAAGCATTGGTCTCGCCGTATTCGCAACTCGCGCTCATTGTTGCTAGGTAGAAGCAGCTAGAGGATTTTATTTAGGTATAAACACTTATAACAGCTCTGGTTTTAACGAAATTTACCCTAAAATTGCGCCTTTCTTTATATTTGACCGCTCAATTATAAAGAGTCAGTAAAGCTCGGAAAAGGTTATTGACACTTATACGGAGATCGCAGATGATGGCGAAATATCAAACAGACCCAGCCCTCTCTAGGTGCTGAAAAAGTTCCACCAACGGTTGAGATTTCTGCTTCGGGCGAGGGTTAAAGCTTATTCTTTTAACCGATTCTCGGCAATAAACCTAGTTTATTGCCGAGCGCCAACAGCTAGCATGACATAAAGCGATTATGTCGCACTTTGACAGGGCTGATAAAACCTACTTCATATTGAATAATAAAGGTCTAATCTACTCCCTGTATCTATCTTAAGTGTTAGATATCTCCGCAACAGCGTCTCAAATGCTTGTCGTATCAGGCGCGGAAATTGAAATTCGGTCGATGTGTGTTATAGCGAGCGATCGACAGCCCTTGCCAAGTACACCAAAGATTAACTACCGCATCAACAGTAAAAGCTTAAAATCAGGGAGTACCTAACCTATGCTTACTAACAAGAATCTGACAATCTTACAGCCACTCAAAGCTAAGCTTTTGCCAAACAATGAAGTTTTACTCACCCGCAAATTGATTGAAGCAGTTGGTGAGTTAGCCAAGTATTGGTCTGGTTCCATTACGGTGATGATGGAAGAAACGAAAGAAGACAACGACCAGATGGATTCAAAAAAATTCAAACTTGATGAATTGGCCTTCAAACTGGAAGTAATTTCTTTTAGCCAAATCACCCCTGCTTTACTACACCAGCATCAGAGCTCGCTGGTATTGGCAGCCCCGGAATACAGACAGAACCATATCAGTAAAGTGTGTAAGTTAGCGGGAGTACCGTGTATTTACGTTTCGGAATACAGTCTAAAAACTCGCAAACAGATAGTGAATGTGAGTACGAGCAATCCCTTGCTCCGCTTGCGAAAAATTCTTTGGACTTACAGTCAGGAATATAAGCAGCGCAAGGCGATCGCAATGGCAGATGGATTGCAGTGCAACGGCACTCCTACCTACGAAGAGTACAAGCGTGTCAATGGCAATCCACTGTTTTTCTTTGACACGCGGATTAGCGAGGATATGTTAGCAACAGAAGCTGACATTGAAATGCGGACTGAAAACCGCTCTCAAGATATGCCTCTGCGACTGGTATTCTCAGGTCGCCTAATTAAGATGAAAGGAGCAGATCATTTAATTGAGGTCGCTAAAGAACTCCAACAACTGAAGGTGAAATTTGAAATGTTCATCAGTGGTGCTGGTGAATTAGAAGAGACGATGCACCAGCAAATAGCTACCAATAAACTTAGTGATTGCGTCAAAATGCTCGGGGTTCCAGACTTTAAGACGGAGTTTTTCCCGTTTGTCAAGCAAAATATTGATTTGTTTGTTTGCTGTCACCGGCAGGGCGATCCTTCCTGTACTTACATAGAAACTATGTCTTGCGGCGTGCCGATTGTTGGGTATGCTAACGAAGCATTCCAGGGAATTGCAGAAATGTCGGGCGCAGGATGGGTAGTGCCGATGAATCAACCCAAACAAATGGCGAAGAAAATTGCAGAGCTCAGCTACAACCGGGAAGCAATTAAATCGATGTCGTTCAAATCGCTGGAGTTTGCTCAAAAGCACACTTTTGAGAAGACTTTTAAAGCTCGTGTAGAACATATGCAACAGGTTATTCTCTCCTCAATGCGGGCTAATCAAGCCACCGAAAGTCAATTAGGCCAGCAGCCAGATCCGGTTTTGGCGTACTGACAACTGCCTTAACAATTCGGCGTTGCTGAATAGAGGTATGGATTCAAGATTTCGGAATGGCTATAGGCCAAGTAGGGTGAGTTTTGTAACATCAAGCGAAAAGGTGATTCATACCATGAATCAGCAAACCCAACAATTCTTCTGCCTATGATGGAGACCAGTTTCATTAAGGTAGCCACTGAAGTCGGAGGCCCTGTAAAGGCAATGGTTGAGGTGATGGATCGCTATTAGATTTAGATGTTTTTTTTCCAACTTAATAGCATCAAACTCGACTTGGTGATCGCACTTCCTCCATAGGTTCTCATTTGGCTGGGAGGGTGACAACGATGCCTATGAAGTAGACTCCATCTGGTTTGTGGCCCGTATATAGCAATCCTAAATGATTTTCTATATCTAGAGCAATCCTAAATCATTTTCTCTGTGTAAGTATATTGACGTATTGTGGGGAAGTCAAATTGTAACGATTCAGGTCAAAAAAAACTTCAGTGGCAAAAGCGGGTAAAATAAACGAATGAAAAAGCCCGCAGCGACCAGAAAAC